>NZ_BCBD01000156.1:0-12906 GCF_001320345.1 Pseudomonas sp. NBRC 111127
TTTGGACATTCTGGCTACAGAATTTCTTGACGACCATAGAGCATTGGAACCACCTGATCCCATCCCGAACTCAGCAGTGAAACGATGCATCGCCGATGGTAGTGTGGGGTTTCCCCATGTGAGAGTAGGTCATCGTCAAGATTCATTTCGCAAAACCCCTATCTGCGCATGCAGGTAGGGGTTTTGTCTTTGTGCTCCAAAAAAGTCCCCTGGCCTTACAACAATCCCTGTGGGAGCGGGCGTGCCCGCGAACACCGGCGCAGCCGGTGCCATTCACCGCGCCGTGCGCTTCACCGGCACGCCGGCTCCCACAATTCGAGCCAGAACACTAGAATAGGCCCACGCACCTATTCAGAAGCACTCTATGTCCAATCCCGTCGAACCTGAATCGCTGGCCCGGTTGCCACTGGAAGAGCTTGTGGCCTGCCACGAATGTGACCTGCTGCTGCGCAAGCCCGTGCTACAACACGGTGAAAAGGCCCTCTGCCCGCGCTGCGGTTACGAGCTGTATGCTCACCGGCACAATGTGGTCAATCGCAGCCTGGCCCTGGTACTGACGGCCTTGTTGCTGTTCGTGCCAGCCAATTTTCTGCCCATCATGCAGCTGCACCTGCTTGGCCAAACGTCTGACGATACTGTCTGGAGTGGTGTGCTAGGCCTGTACAACTCGGAAATGCGTGGCGTGGCGGTGGTGGTCTTCCTCTGCAGCATGGCTATTCCATTAACCAAGTTGCTGTGCCAACTGGCTGTATTGCTGAGTATTCGCCTGAATGTGGGGCGCGGTTTGGGCCTGCTGTTCTACCGTATCTATCACCACCTGCGCGATTGGGGCATGCTCGAGGTCTATTTCATGGGTGTACTGGTGGCCATCGTCAAGCTGGTCGACCTGGCTGAATTGACCGTAGGGTTGGGGTTGTTCTGTTTTATCAGCCTGTTGTTGATCCAGGTTTGGCTGGAAGTGGTGATGTCACCGCACCAGATCTGGAGTGCGCTATCGGGGGAGGACCTGCATGCGGGCGATTGATGCGGGCATTCTGGTCTGCAATGAATGCCATGAGCTGAACCGGCAGGCGCCGGACAGTAAATCGCAAAGCTGCACACGTTGTGGCGCTGTAGTGCATGCGCGGCGTCCGAACAGCATCGTGCGCACCTGGGCGCTGCTGATTGCCGCGTCGATTCTGTACATTCCGGCCAACGTGTTGCCCATCATGACCGTGAGTACCCTCGGCCAAGGCAGCCCGGACACGATCATGTCCGGGGTCATTACCTTGCTCAAGCACGGCATGGTGCCGATCGCTGCAGTGGTGTTCATTGCCAGCATCCTGGTGCCGACCTTCAAGCTGGTAGGCATCGGTTTGCTGCTGTACTCCGTACAACGGCGGCAGCCGCTTTCGGCCCGGCAACGGATATTCATGTACCGCTTCATCGAATTCATCGGGCGCTGGTCCATGCTGGATATCTTCGTCATTGCCATTCTCGTGGCAGTGGTGAATTTCGGCCGAATAGCCAGTGTCGAAGCCAATTTGGGCGCCGTCGCCTTCGCAACTGTGGTGATCCTGACAATGTTTGCTGCTTTAACTTTCGATCCCCGACTGATTTGGGATAACACGGAGTCGGATGACGACCATGAGTGACCTGCCAACGGCTAAAACCCGCCCAGCCTCGAACTGGTCGGCCATCTGGATCCTGCCTTTGATCGCCTTGATGATCGGTGGTTGGCTCGCTTGGCAGGCTTACCGCCAGGCCGGTGTGGAGATTGAAGTGCGCTTCGAGTCGGGCGACGGGATCGTCGCCAACAAGACCGAGGTGATCTACAAAGGGATGCCGGTTGGCAAGGTCAAGAGCCTGGTGCTCGATGCCGAGGGTGAGAACCAGGGTGTTATCGCCACGATCGAAATGAACAAGGATGCGGAGCCGCATCTGACCAAGGGGACGCGCTTCTGGCTGGTGAAGCCCAGTGTCAGCCTGGCGGGCATTTCAGGCCTGGAAACCCTGGTGTCTGGTAACTACATCGCAGTCAGCCCGGGCGAAGGTGAGCCTACCAAGCGCTTTACCGCGCTGAAGGTGGCGCCGCCGCTGTCGGACAGCGAACCTGGCCTGCATCTTGTGCTAAAGGCTGAACGGCTAGGTTCGCTCAACCGTGACAGCCCAGTGTTCTATAAACAGATCCAGGTCGGCCGGGTGAAGAGTTATCGCCTGTCCGAAGACCAGAGCACGGTGGAGGTAAAAGTATTCATCGAGCCAGCTTACGCCAGCCTGGTGCGCAAACACACGCGCTTTTGGAATGCCAGCGGAGTAAGCATCGACGCTTCGCTTTCGGGTGTGAAAGTGCGTAGCGAGTCGCTGTCGAGCATCGTTGCCGGGGGTATCGCCTTTGCAACCCCGGAGTATCGCAAGGACAGCCCGCCAACCGACCCCAGCCTGCCATTCCGCCTGTATGAAGACTTCGATGCAGCTCAGGCGGGGATCCGGGTCAAGGTCAAGCTTACCGATTACGAAGGCCTGCAGGCGGGTCGTACCCCGGTCATGTACAAAGGCATCCAGGTTGGCTCGCTGAAAACGCTGAAGATGGAAGACAACCTGGCCAGCGCTTCGGCCGAGCTGACACTGGACCCGCTCACCGAGGACTACCTGGTGGAAGGGACCCAGTTCTGGGTGGTCAAGCCTTCGATTTCCCTGGCGGGTATCACGGGGCTGGAGGCGCTGGTAAAAGGTAACTACATCGCCATTCGCCCCGGCGAAAAGGGCGCGCGGCCAGAGCGCGAGTTCGAGGCGCGTGCCAAGGCGCCGCCGCTGGACCTCAAGGCTCCTGGCCTGCACATGGTGCTGTTCGCCGACACCCTCGGTTCGCTGGAGGTCGGCAGCCCGGTGATGTATCGCCAGGTGAAAGTGGGGAGCGTGCAAAGCTATCAGTTCGCCCGCAACAGTAACCGCATCCTCATTGGTGTGCACATCGAGAAAGAATACGAAAAACTGGTCAACGGTTCGTCGCGCTTCTGGAACGCCAGCGGTATTACCCTGACTGGCGGCTTGTCGGGCATCAAGGTGAAAAGTGAGTCGCTGCAAACGCTGATGGCCGGTGGCATTGCCTTCGACACGCCGCGTGCGGATGTTCCGCTGAAGCGGCACATTCCGCGCTTCCGGCTGCACGAGAGCCAAGAGGCGGTGAACCGTGCGGGCACCTTGATCACCATCCGTGTCGACCGCGCGGATGGCCTGAAGCCAGGCACAGCGATTCGCTTCCGGGGCCTGGATGTGGGCAGCATCGAGAGCGTCGACTTGACCAATGACCTGCAGGCGGTGCTGCTGCGGGCGCGTATCACCGAAGCGGCAAATCGCATCGCCCGGGCCGGGACGCAGTTCTGGGTAGTCAAACCTGCGTTTGGCCTGGTGCGCACTGAGAACCTGGATACCCTGGTGACCGGCCAGTACCTAGAAGTGCAGCCGGCTACCAAAGACCGCGGGCCGCAAAGTGACTTCATTGCGCTGCCCGAGGCGCCGCAGGTGGCAGGGCCAGAGGTCGGCCTGCCGTTGACCCTCAGTGCACCACGCCGTGGCTCGATCAAGCCTGGGGTACCGGTTACTTACCGCGAGGTAGCCGTGGGTAAGGTGACAGGCTTCGAGCTTGGGCAGAGTGCTGACCGCGTGCTGATCCATATCCTGATCGAGCCGCGTTATGCCGCGCTGGTGCGCAGTGGCAGCCGCTTCTGGAACACCAGCGGCTTCGGCTTCGACTGGGGGCTGTTCAAAGGCGCGACCGTGCGCACCGAGTCGCTGGAAACCGTGATCGATGGTGGCATCGCCTTCGCGACGCCGGATGGCGAGCGGATGGGTAACCCGGCCAGGCCGCAGCAGACCTTCGCTTTGTTCGACAAGGCCGAGGACGAGTGGCTGCAATGGGCGCCGAAGATTCAGATAGGCAAGTAACAGCAGGCAAACACAGTCACTGGGGCTGCTTTGCAGCCCGGTGGCGACCAAGGCCGCCCCTGCAAAATTGCGGTTACACCTTGGCGCATGCCCAAATCGCAGGCAACAAAAAGCCGACCCTAGGGTCGGCTTTTCGACTTTAACGTCGCTTAGGCAGCTGCAGCTTCTTTCAGCGCCTTGATGTGGCCATTCAGACGGCCTTTGTGACGAGCAGCCTTGTTCTTGTGGATGATACCTTTGTCGGCCATGCGGTCGATTACAGGGACAGCCAGAACATAAGCGGCTTGTGCTTTTTCAGCGTCTTTTGCGTCAATGGCTTTAACTACATTCTTGATGTAGGTGCGGACCATGGAACGCAGGCTGGCGTTGTGGCTGCGACGCTTCTCAGCCTGTTTTGCACGTTTCTTGGCGGAAGGTGTGTTGGCCACCGTCGAGCTCCTCGAAAGACTTTAGGTAAATAGCAAACAAAATAGGCCGCGAATCATGCCGATCAGTCGAGCGGATGTCAAGGCCACCTGCAAGGTTCCGCCGAGCGGTGCGCCAACAAGCGGGAAAGATTCCTTTCTGCTGCGCGACCTGTACACTCGGGAATTTTTGGCTCCCCTGCGAAGGCGCGGGAGTATCGCACATTCGGATGCTGTCTGGCAGCGTCCTCTGTCATTGGCGTGAATCTTTTCGATGAACCTGCTCAAATCCCTGGCTGCAGTAAGCTCGATCACCATGATTTCGCGGGTGCTGGGCTTCATTCGCGACACCATTCTGGCGCGTATCTTCGGTGCCGGCATTGCCACCGACGCTTTCTTCATCGCTTTCAAGTTGCCCAACCTGCTGCGGCGCATTTTCGCCGAAGGTGCATTCTCCCAGGCCTTCGTGCCGATCCTGGCCGAATACAAGACGCAGCAAGGCGAGGAGGCGACCCGCACTTTCGTTGCCTATATCACCGGTTTGCTCACCCTGGTCCTGGCGCTGGTGACCGCCATCGGCATCCTGGCGGCACCCTGGGTGGTGTGGGCCACGGCCCCGGGGTTTGTCGACAGCACGGAAAAGTACGAACTGACCACGGCCCTGTTGCGGGTGACCTTTCCTTATATATTGCTGATCTCCCTGTCGTCCCTGGCCGGGGCGATCCTCAATACCTGGAACCGTTTCTCGGTACCGGCCTTTACCCCGACCCTGCTCAACGTGGCGATGATTGCGTTCGCGGTGCTGCTCACGCCGTACTTCAATCCACCGATCATGGCCCTGGCCTGGGGGGTGCTCGCCGGTGGCCTGGCGCAACTGTTGTACCAGTTGCCGGCGCTGAAAAAGATCGGCATGCTCGTGCTGCCCCGCCTGAACCTGCGCGATACCGGCGTGTGGCGGGTGCTCAAGCAGATGCTGCCGGCCATTCTCGGGGTATCGGTGAGCCAGATCTCGCTGATCATCAACACCATCTTCGCCTCGTTCCTGGTGGCTGGCTCGGTATCCTGGATGTATTACGCCGACCGCCTGATGGAGCTGCCTTCCGGCGTGCTGGGCGTGGCCTTGGGTACCATCCTGCTGCCGACCCTGGCCAAAACCTACGCCAACAAGGACCGCGAGGAGTATTCGCGGATCCTCGACTGGGGCCTGCGCCTGTGCTTCCTGCTGGTGTTGCCGTGCACCCTGGCACTGGCCATTCTGGCCGAGCCGCTGACCGTGGCGCTGTTTCAGTATGGCAAGTTCAGCGCGTTCGATGCCGCCATGACCCAGCGGGCGCTGATGGCCTATTCGGTGGGCTTGCTGGCGATCATTCTGGTCAAGGTACTGGCACCCGGCTTTTATGCGCAGCAGAATATCCGCACGCCGGTGAAGATCGCGGTCTTCACCCTGGTCTGCACCCAGCTGTTCAACCTGGCCCTGGTCGGCCCGCTGGCGCATGCCGGGCTGGCCTTGGCCATCAGCCTGGGTGCCTGCCTGAATGCCGGTTTGCTGTTCTGGAAGCTGCGCAGTCAGCACCTGTTCGAGCCGCAGCCGGGCTGGCCGATGTTCCTGGCCAAGCTGGTGCTGGCCGTGGCGCTGATGTCGGCAGTGCTGCTGGTGGGCATGCACTACATGCCGGCCTGGGAGCAGGGCATCATGCTGCAGCGCTTCATGCGCCTCGGCGTGCTGATCGTGGCGGGGGTCGTGACCTATTTCGGCTGTTTGTTCCTGTGCGGTTTCCGCCCCCGGCATTTCGCTCGCAAGGCCTTGCACTAGGGCTACCTGCGGGTCAGGCGTCGGTTTTTCGCATTCCACGCCGCCCCTGGGCGCTGCTGCCTGTCACCGGCGCCCGGGTGTGGTTATAATCGGCCACTTTATGAGCAAGAAGCGCGTTATGCAGCTGGTTCGAGGTCTTCACAACCTGCGCCCCGAGCACCGGGGCTGTGTCGCCACCATTGGCAACTTCGACGGGGTTCACCGTGGCCACCAGGCAATCCTGGCGCGCCTGCGCGAGCGCGGCCAGGCCTTGGGCCTACCGACCTGCGTGGTGGTCTTCGAACCGCAACCGCGCGAGTACTTCGCGCCCGATACCGCACCTGCGCGCCTGGCCCGCCTGCGCGACAAGCTCGAGCTGCTGGCCGCCGAAGGCATCGACCGGGTGCTGTGCCTGGCCTTCAACCAGCGCCTGAGCAAGCTCGGCGCCGATGCGTTCGTCAAGACCATCCTGGTCGATGGCCTGGGCGTGCGTCACCTCGAAGTGGGCGACGATTTCCGCTTTGGCTGCGACCGCGCCGGCGACTTCGCCTTCCTGGTCGAGGCCGGCAAGCAATATGGCTTTACCGTCGAGGCTGCCAACACCGTGATTCAGGACGGCCTGCGGGTCAGCAGCACCGAAGTGCGCCAGGCCTTGGCCGACGGCAACTTCGAGCTGGCCGAGCACCTGCTGGGCCGCCCGTACCGCATTACCGGCCGTGTGTTGCACGGCCAGAAGCTGGCTCGCCAGCTTGGCACGCCCACTGCCAACATCCAGCTCAAGCGCCGCCGCGTACCGCTGTCCGGGGTCTACCTGGCCAGCATCGAAATCGACGGCAAGGCCTGGCCGGGTGTCGGCAACATTGGCGTGCGCCCCACCGTTGCCGGTGATGGGCGCCCGCACCTGGAAATTCATCTGCTGGACTATGCCGGCGACCTTTACGGCCGGCGCCTTACGGTGGAGTTCCACCACAAGCTGCGTGAAGAGCAGCGATTCGCCTCCCTGGAGGCGCTGAAGTCGGCGATCGATGCGGATATCGCCGCCGCACGTGCACATTGGCACGCTCAACCGCTAACGAAGAGCCTGAAATGACCGACTACAAAGCCACGCTTAACCTTCCGGACACCGCCTTCCCCATGAAGGCCGGCCTGCCTCAGCGCGAACCGCAGATCCTGCAGCGCTGGGACAGCATTGGCCTGTACCAGAAGCTGCGCGAAATTGGCAAGGATCGTCCAAAGTTCGTCCTGCACGACGGCCCGCCCTATGCCAACGGCAAGATTCACATCGGTCATGCGCTGAACAAAATTCTCAAGGACATGATCGTCCGTTCCAAGACCCTGGCCGGTTTCGACGCGCCGTACGTGCCGGGTTGGGACTGCCATGGCCTGCCGATCGAGCACAAGGTCGAGGTTACCCACGGCAAGCACCTGTCGGCCGACCGCACCCGCGAGCTGTGCCGCGAGTATGCTGCCGAGCAGATCGAAGGGCAGAAGACCGAGTTCATTCGCCTGGGCGTGCTGGGTGACTGGGACAACCCGTACAAGACCATGAACTTCGCCAACGAGGCGGGTGAAATCCGTGCCCTGGCCGAAATGGTCAAGCAAGGTTTCGTGTTCAAGGGCCTGAAACCGGTGAACTGGTGCTTCGACTGCGGTTCGGCGCTGGCTGAGGCGGAAGTCGAGTACGCCGATAAAAAATCCCAGACCATCGACGTGGCCTTCCCGGTTGCCGACGAAGCCAAGCTGGCTGCCGCCTTCGGCCTGGCGTCGCTGGCCAAGCCTGCCGCCATCGTGATCTGGACCACCACCCCGTGGACCATTCCAGCCAACCAGGCGTTGAACATCCATCCCGAGTTCACCTACGCCCTGGTCGACACCGGTGAGCGCCTGCTGGTGCTGGCTGAAGAGCTGGTCGAGTCGTGCCTCAAGCGTTACAACCTGGAAGGCTCGGTCATCGCTACCGCCCAAGGCGCGGCGCTGGAGCTGGTCAACTTCCGTCACCCGCTCTACGACCGCCTGTCGCCGGTGTACCTGGCCGACTACGTCGAGCTGGGCGCCGGTACCGGGGTGGTGCACTCCGCGCCAGCCTACGGTGAAGACGACTTCGTCACCTGCAAGCGTTACGGCATGGTCAACGATGACATCCTTACCCCGGTGCAGAGCAACGGTGTGTATGTCGAGTCGCTGCCATTCTTCGGCGGCCAGTTCATCTGGAAGGCCAACCCGGCCATCGTCGAGAAACTCGGTGAAGTCGGTGCGCTGATGCACACCGAAACCATCAGCCACAGCTATATGCACTGCTGGCGCCATAAAACCCCACTGATCTACCGCGCGACCGCGCAGTGGTTCGTGGGTATGGACAAGCAGCCGACTACCGGCGAGCCGCTGCGTGAGCGCGCGCTGAAAGCCATCGAGCAAACCAAGTTCGTTCCGGCCTGGGGCCAGGCACGCCTGCACGCGATGATCGCCAACCGCCCAGACTGGTGCATTTCGCGTCAGCGCAACTGGGGAGTACCGATTCCGTTCTTCCTGCACAAGCAGACCGGCGAGCTGCACCCGCGCACCGTCGAACTGATGGAAGAAGTGGCCAAGCGCGTCGAGCAGCAGGGCATCGAAGCCTGGTTCAAGCTGGACGCTGCCGAACTGCTGGGCGCTGAGGCCGAGCAGTACGACAAGATCGCCGACACCCTCGACGTGTGGTTCGATTCGGGCACCACCCACTGGCACGTGCTGCGTGGCTCCCACAACATCGGCCACGCCACCGGCCCGCGCGCCGACCTGTACCTGGAAGGCTCCGACCAGCACCGCGGCTGGTTCCACTCGTCCTTGCTGACCGGTTGCGCCATCGACAACCATGCGCCGTACCGCGAGCTGCTGACCCACGGCTTCACCGTGGACGAAAACGGCCGCAAGATGTCCAAGTCGCTGGGCAACACCATCGAGCCGGAGAAGGTCAACAACACCTTGGGCGCCGACATCCTGCGCCTGTGGGTTTCGGCTACCGACTATTCCGGTGAAATGGCCGTTTCCGAGCAGATCCTGCAGCGCAGCGCCGACGCCTACCGGCGTATCCGCAATACCGCACGCTTCCTGCTCTCGAACCTGTCCGGTTTCGACCCGGCCCGCGACCTGCTGGCCCCGCAAGACATGCTGGCGCTGGACCGCTGGGCCGTGGACCGCACCTTGTTGCTGCAACGCGAACTCGAAGAGCACTACAGCGAGTACCGTTTCTGGAACGTGTACTCCAAGGTGCACAACTTCTGCGTGCAGGAGCTGGGCGGCTTCTACCTCGACATCATCAAGGACCGCCAGTACACCACCGGCGCCAACAGTGTCGCCCGCCGTTCCTGCCAGACTGCGCTGTATCACATCAGCGAAGCGCTGGTGCGCTGGATCGCACCGATCCTGGCGTTCACCGCCGACGAAATCTGGCAGTACCTGCCGGGCGAGCGCAACGAGTCGGTCATGCTCAATGGCTGGTACCAGGGCCTGAGCGAGCTGCCGGAAGGCACCGAGCTGGACCGTGGCTACTGGGACCGCGTCATGGCTGTGAAGGCCTCGGTCAACAAGGAGCTGGAAAACCAGCGTACCGCCAAAGTCATCGGCGGCAACCTGCAGGCTGAAGTGACCCTGTACGCCGATGAGGGCCTGAGCGCCGACCTGGGCAAGCTGGGCGACGAGCTGCGCTTTGTGCTGATCACCTCCGCTGCCAGCGTGGTGCCATTTGCCCAGGCCCCTGCCGAAGCGGTTGCCACCGAAGTCGAGGGCCTGAAACTGCAGGTGGTCAAGTCCGGCCACGCCAAGTGCGGCCGTTGCTGGCACTTCCGTGCCGACGTCGGCAGCCACCCGGAGCACCCGGAAATCTGCAGCCGTTGCGTCGACAACCTGACCGGCTCGGGTGAGGTGCGCCACTATGCCTAACCCTGCAGCGGGCCGCTTCGGGCGCCTCGCATGGCTGTGGCTGAGCTTGCTGGTCCTGGTCATCGACCAGGCCACCAAGCTGTATTTCAACAACGCCCTGACCATGTACCAGCAGATCGTCGTCATACCTGACTACTTCAGCTGGACCCTGGCCTACAACACCGGCGCCGCGTTCAGCTTCCTGGCCGACGGCGCCGGCTGGCAGCGCTGGTTGTTCGCCCTGATCGCCGTGGTGGTCAGCGCAGTGCTGGTGGTGTGGCTCAAGCGCCTGGGGCGCAATGAAACCTGGCTGGCCGTGGCGCTGGCGCTGGTGCTCGGTGGGGCGATCGGCAACCTGTACGATCGCATCGTGCTGGGCCATGTGGTCGACTTCATCCTGGTGCACTGGCAGAACCGCCACTACTTCCCGGCTTTCAACGTGGCCGACAGCGCCATCACCGTTGGTGCGGTAATGCTGGCGCTGGATATGTTCAAGAGCAAGAAGTCCGAGGATCCGGTCCATGACTGACACCCGTATCGGCCAGAACACCGAAGTCACCCTGCACTTCGCGCTGCACCTGGAAAACGGCGACACCGTAGACAGCACGTTCGACAAGGCCCCGGCAACCTTCAAGGTAGGCGATGGCAACCTGTTGCCGGGCTTCGAGAACGCCCTGTTCGGCTTCAAGGCCGGTGACAAGCGTACGCTGCAGGTTGCGCCAGAAAATGCCTTCGGCCAGCCCAACCCGCAAAACGTGCAAGTCATGCCGCGGTCCAACTTCGAAGGCATGGAGCTGTCCGACGGGCTGTTGATCATCTTCAACGACGCCGCCAACGCCGAACTGCCAGGTGTGGTCAAAGCGTTCGACGACGACCAGGTGACCATCGATTTCAATCACCCACTGGCTGGCAAGACCCTGACTTTCGAGGTGGAGATCCTCGAGGTGAAGGCCCTGTAAGCCTGGAGCCGAGCATGCAAATCAAACTCGCCAACCCTCGCGGCTTCTGCGCGGGGGTCGACCGGGCGATCGAGATCGTCAACCGCGCGCTGGAAGTCTTCGGCCCGCCGATCTACGTGCGCCATGAAGTGGTGCACAACAAGTTCGTCGTCGAAGACCTGCGCAACCGTGGCGCCGTCTTCGTCGAGGAGCTGGACCAGGTGCCGGATGATGTCATCGTCATCTTCAGTGCCCACGGTGTTTCCCAGGCTGTGCGCCAGGAAGCTGCTGGCCGTGGCCTGAAAGTGTTCGATGCCACTTGCCCACTGGTGACCAAGGTGCATATCGAAGTCGCCAAGTACAGCCGCGATGGCCGTGAGTGCATTCTCATCGGCCACGAAGGGCACCCGGAAGTCGAAGGCACCATGGGCCAGTACGACCCCAGCAACGGTGGCGCCATCTACCTTGTCGAAGACGAGGAAGACGTGGCCAAGCTGCAGGTGCGCGACCCGGACCACCTGGCTTTCGTCACCCAGACCACCCTGTCGATGGATGACACCAGCCGTGTGATCGACGCCCTGCGTGCGCGCTTCCCGAACATTGGTGGCCCGCGCAAGGACGACATTTGCTACGCCACGCAAAACCGCCAGGACGCCGTCAAGCAACTGGCCGATGAAAGTGACGTAGTGCTGGTGGTTGGCAGCCCGAACAGCTCCAACTCTAACCGGCTGCGCGAGCTGGCCGAGCGCATGGGCACCCCGGCCTACCTGATCGATGGCGCCGAGGACCTGCAACGCGGCTGGTTCGACCAGGCTGCGCGTATCGGCATCACCGCCGGTGCGTCGGCCCCGGAAGTGCTGGTGCGTGGTGTGATCGAACAGCTCAAGGCCTGGGGTGCTACCGGCGCTGAAGAGCTGGATGGGCGGGAAGAGAACATCACGTTCTCGATGCCCAAAGAGCTGCGGGTTCGCTCGCTGATCTGACCGGCCGGGGCTTAGGTGCACGAGCGGCCTTGCGCGACGCAAGGCTGCTCGATAAGCGCGTTAGCCGGGGCAGCGCTGATTGTCGCGGTGCTCAGCCAGCAAGTTGACCCTCCCTGAAGAGGCCATCACCACTTGGTGGCGGCTGCTGGCCGACGAGCGCTCGCACACCTCCAGGGTGATGGCGAACCAGCCGTTGCCCAGCTTCATTGGCACACCCAGGGCACTGAACTTGAACTGTTCGTCGCTGTTGCCGACGATTACCAGCGGCCTGGCCAGGCGCTGCTCACGCAGTACCTGCCGGTTGTGCTCCAGGGCTACACGCCAACCATTTCCCCAATTGCCATCCAGCGCCTGCACCAGCACCGGTTGCCCCTGCAACAGCGCGTGGCTACGGGCGCTACGCAGTGCCTGGGCCAAGTCGCGCGCCACCGCCGCCCGCTGCAGGTCATCGCTCATCCTGGCGTAGGCCGGTAGGCCGATCTGCGTCAGCAACGTCGCCACAGCCAAGGCCGACAACATCTGTATCAGTGTTACCCCACGTTGCTTCACCGTGCATTCCTCCCAGGAAGTGCTTCGCTAATAGCTTCTCGGTGGCTGGGCAGGAGGTCCAGTCGCTCAAGTTGAAGGCAATAGCGGGAAAAATCGCAGGAGGTGCAGGGATGCACGCATGGCAAAAGGGCATGACGCTGCTGGAGGTGTTGTTGGCGGTGGTGGTCGTGGCCGTGGGCATGTTCGCCGCTGCGGGGCTGCAACTGCAGGCCTTGCAAGCCACAGACAGTGCGCGCCGCGATGGGCAGGCGGCAATGGCGGCACACAGTGAGCTTGAAAGGGCACGGCGATGAGGCGCCGGCAAACGGGTGTTGGTTTGCTTGAGTTGCTGCTGGCGCTGACCATCGGGTTGATGGTGCTGGTGGCGGCCAGCCAGCTGTTCGCCTCCGTGCACCAAGCCTGGCGGCTGCAAGGCG
>NZ_BCBD01000157.1:0-12904 GCF_001320345.1 Pseudomonas sp. NBRC 111127
CTGGGACTATTTTCGCAATCATTGGGCGCGCAATGCCGGGCTGCGCATTGATCATCTGCTGCTCAACCCCAGTCTCAGCCCTTATCTGAAGCGGGCGGGTGTGGATGCCTGGGTGCGCAACGAAGCCAAGGCCAGTGATCATGCACCGGTCTGGATCCAGTTGAGCGGGCGTCGCCAGCAGCGCTAGCTGCCAGCGCAGATGCCCGCTGGAACGGGCGGATTGGAAAGGCCTCTGGGCACACATCGGGAAAGTTACACGCACTTCACCTCATCGCGTTCATCTTCAGTCATCAGCGTCGTCTATGCTGATCATTCACCCATGATGCTTGCGATTACACCGAGGACCCGACGTGCGGCTCTATGCGTTCATTACACAGCACATCGAGCTCATTCTCGAGGCTTTTGAGGATTTTGCTCGCACCGTCGAGACCCCTATGCCGGATCTTGATGCTGCAGGCCTGCGTAACCACGCTGAAGCCATGTTGCGAACCGTTGCACTGGACATGGCATCCTCACAGACAGCCCGCCAGCAGTTTGAGAAGTCTCGAGGCATGCAGGCAACGAGCTCGGTCGAAACAGCCGCTCAGGCCCATGCTGTTACCCGGCTGAGTGCCGGGTTCACGCTTGATCAAGTGGTCGCAGAGTATCGTGCGCTGCGTCTTTGGTTTGCGCAGCAGAGGGCTGATGAACCCCATGCTATCGATGATATGGTTCGTTTCAACGAGGCCATTGATCAAGCCTTGAGCGAATCCATCACCTCGTACGGCATCGCGGTGGAGACAACACGGAAACTGGTACTGGGTGTACTTGGGCATGATCTACGAACGCCGATGACGGCAGCCCTTCTGGGCGCCGAGATGTTGAGCCGTAAAGGTCAGCTGAACGAGCGCGACCGAAAAATTGCAGACCAGATTGCGGCCAGTGTGACACGATCCAGGCAAATCGTGACTGATCTACTCGATCTCGCCAAAGCGAACCTGGGGACTGGCATACCCATCCAGAAAGAACCTGTCGACCTTTCCCAGGTGTGCCATACGCTTGTGGACGAGCTTCGCATTTCCCGCCCTGAGATCACAGTTGTCCTGAAGGGCGGCCAGCAAGCATTTGGCCAGTTTGACGTCACCCGGATGGGGCAGGTGTTTTCCAACCTGATAGCCAATGCGTTTCACCACGGTGATCATGCCAGGCCCATCACCGTAACACTGACCCAACGCCCTGAGGCAGTCGAGTTCAGCGTACATAACTGGGGCAAACCCATTGCGCCGGATGTTGTGCCTCATCTATTCAACCCTCAGGCCAGGTACTCCCGATTGGCGTCGGAACATCACGAGGCATCCGGTGGGCTGGGTCTTGGCCTGTTCATCGTCGGCGAGATCGTGGCCCGGCATGGGGGGGCTATCGACGTGGCATCCAACTCGTCATCGGGCACCACCTTCCGCGTATCCCTGCCCCTGGCATGAGCTGGTCACGCCGTCGCTTCCAGTTGCGTATTTTTTCGCCAGCCTCGCAGGTTCATGGCACAGAGGCAGAATTGCAGGATGATCAATGCCCAGGCTTCAGCTTGCCAGCCCCAGACGGCCCACAACACGTTGCTTGCGATAAAACAACAGAAACCTGCCTTCCTCCGCCCCGGACGGCGCGAACCGATGCACCACGCTGCCAGCACAGTCATCAACATCGCAGGCCATTCAAGTAACCCAATCCAGTATTCCATGACACCTTCCGACTGATGATGGGGTATCTGAAGCCGATCACCTGCCACGCGCTGAGCGCTGGCAGGTGATCGCTTGACTACGCCGCTCGCTGCTCGCCCTTGAGCATCTTTTTCTGCATTTCCATGGCTTGCCCAAGCTCCTCGAGGGTGTCCTTGCTGAGCAGCTTCTTCGCGGTGGGGAACAGTTCGCCTTCCTCTTCCTCGATGTGATGCTCCAGCAACTCTTTCATGACCTTGACCCGCCCGGCGAATTCGACGGTGCCGGTTTCGGTATGCAGGAGGTCGGGCAGAACGAGAGCGTCGACAGTGCGGTGTTCTTCCTTGGCCTCGTAGTACATCTTCGCTTCTTCCTTGCCACCCGCTTGCTTGATGGCCGGGTAGAGTATTTCTTCCTCGAGCGCGGTGTGGATCTGCAACTCCTGCTCGATCCTGTGGAGTAACTCGGCCCGTTTCTTTACGGCACGCTCGGTAGTGGTCGACAGCTCTTCGAGCAGCTTCTTCACGAGCTTGTGGTCCTGGATCAGTAAGTCGATAGCGTTCATGGCGTTCCTCATCACGGATTGAATCAAGCACTTGCTCGAGGTTGAGTACACGCAGAAAGAAACGGTTCAATGATTAAGATGGCTGGCATCCCCTCAGGCGCGCCCGCTGCCCTCGTTACGCAGACCGCCTCTAGCCATCTCTGCGTCGTGAATGTGTGAGTGTGAAACCCACAAGGACTCCCAACGCCGCTGCACCGATCAGCAGCGGCGTTTTGTGTTTTGACTTCCTCCAGCCTCCGTCGATATCCCTCTTGCCATTCGGAGGCTCAAAGAGGTTTCCCGATGAGTCTTCGGCCTTGGGACTGCGATTTATCCAGGCGCCACTGTCAGGCGCTTCTCGTTCCGTACCCGATGCACCGGGGGCAACTGGGACAATGGTGTCGCTGGCCTCGATCCGTAAGAGCTCAAGGGAAGTGCCATCGACCAGGGTCAATGTCAGCCCTTCGACCGTGCCTGCCTCCCGGTTTGGAAAAACGGGTTCACCTGCGGCATCCAGGCTGTCATAGATGAAGCGTGTACCTTCAAGCCAGCCCACGGCGGTGAGAAGTTCAGGGCCGAGATAATACTTCCCGTCCTGGAAGAAGCCTGGAAACTGATGAGCGCGCTCCACGTTTTGCACGCGATAGCGTTCGCCGGATTTCATGCCTGTCGCTTGATCGATCATGTTGAAAACCCCTGTAAATGCAGCTGGCAGATGTCAGCCTTTGCTGTGCTCGTCGGAGGTGGGCCCTGTACCTCGCTTGATGCCGCGCGGGCCAGCAACGCCCCAGATTCCCAGGCCGACTACCGGCAGCGCGAGGATCAGCAGGGCCCAGGCCGCTTTGACTGCATCTGACTTGTCGCTTCTGAAGACGCTGACGATGGCCCACAGATCGATGAGCAAGAGGATTGCCGCCACGGCAATCCAGAAGTAGCTGGCAAGACCGTTCATGACTTCACCTCCTCTATACGTAGTCAGGGCCCAAGGTGCCGGGTGCAGCGCCTGGCACGAGGATGACCTTGCGGCAGTTGTCCTGCTTCTGATCGAACACCTTGTAGCCCATGGCTGCTTCTTCGAGGGCGAGGCGGTGAGTGACGATCAATTCCGGTTGTAGACGGCCTGCTTCGATGTGTTCCAGCAGTTCAGGCAGGTATTTCTGGACATGGGTCTGGCCCATCTTGAAGGTAAGGCCCTTATCGAACGCGTCGCCGAACATGAACCCGTGAATGAAGCCCGCGTACATGAACTCGTGGCCAAAGATATCACCCGCTTCGGGCTCTGGAATTTTGCCTCGGTCGAGGTGCAAATCGGAGCCGCAAATGGCGGTGGCAGTCACCTTGAGGATGATGTCGTCTTCTCGCTCGATGATGGGATCAGGGACGTTGTCGACCCTGACGTCGTTTGCTCCGTG
This sequence comes from Pseudomonas sp. NBRC 111127, assembly GCF_001320345.1. Classification (NCBI taxonomy): domain Bacteria; kingdom Pseudomonadati; phylum Pseudomonadota; class Gammaproteobacteria; order Pseudomonadales; family Pseudomonadaceae; genus Pseudomonas; species Pseudomonas sp. NBRC 111127. Next base: position 3,648 of record NZ_BCBD01000157.1, read on the forward strand.
GTAGGTCAGTGCTCTCATGCTCCTAGCTCCTGCATCACAAAAATCGTGGGGGTATGCAGGGGAAGCTTCCAGGCCATGCAAAGTTCAAAACAACAGCTTCAATGGCGATGCTTGAGAACGGGCAGACTGGTCCTGTCTGGGCCATCCACCGACCGGCGGCTACCGAGATTCCCCGATTTGCCAGCAACTTGCACTTGAGCTCACTAGGGTCATTGGCCCCCAAAATTCGGGTATGCAACTGCTCATGCAATGCCGGGCTCTGCTGATCTGAGGCGAACCGATGGCTAATACGCCCCTGTGATTGAACGAGTCGCAGCATGGAAACGTCTTCAGGGAAGAAGTCCATTACTCTGTGTCGCGAGAGGGTGGGTGTTGATGGGTAATGATGATACGAGTGTGTGCATGCGGGACAAACGAAAATGCAGAATCAAATCCAGGGCAACGATAATCTGCCTTCGAAGCGGCAGGGTACTGCTTGTTCGGAAAAAAGGCGGCAAATGGAATTTCCCAGGTGGTTTGATTGAGCCTGGTGAGAGCCCTCATGCAGCTGCGGCAAGAGAGCTACGTGAGGAGACATCCATTGAAGGGCATGGCCTGCTTTCTTTGTGTTCAATCAGAGTGGGGTCAGTTGTGCATCACATCTTCACCACCCGATTCCACGAAAATGAGAAGCCCGTTGCCGACCATGAAATTGTCGCGTGTAAGTGGGTGCTTCGCGAAAAGCTTACCCCTGAATTGCTGAATTCCGCAGCTGCCGGGCTCTTGGCAACGCGGTTGCCTGCTCTGACCGCCTGACCAAGGCTGCAAAGTTGTACAGGAAAATAAGTTTGTATCGAAAATCAGACCGGCTGTCTGTTACCTGTATGACTACCGACTACGTCATTGAACTGCCTCCCAGCTTTGCTATGTTGAGGTTTCCGTATAAGACTAAAGTCGTAGGAGGGCGGCATGCGTGTTCGAGGTGATGTGTTTTGGGAATGGGCGGATCCAGTGCTTCATCATCGTACCCATGACGAGGAGCTCGATGACGGCACCACGATTGATGTGCAGGTCAGGCTCTCGCGCACCGGTCAGACGCAAATGTTCATCGGTGTGTATGCCGGCTGTGGAATGGCATTGCACGAAGAAGCGTTCAATTCTCGTCCAGGCGAGTCCATGACTCGAGCTCTGGCCTGGGGTGTTGATAGAGCCAGGCGCCTGGCCACGGATCAATGGCGCAAAGCGGTGCAGGTGGCCTAGGACAGGGTGTAATTCGAGGTTGATCGTTAGACACAGAGGCTGACGGCCAACTGTTCAAGGCGAACTGCTGCATCTGAATTACGGACGGTGAAGAAACCAGGGCTCTCCATCGCCCTGGTGGACTTAGCGGTTGTCTTCCGTCATCCCGCTGTCTTCGTCCTGAATAGCTTGCGACCCTTCGTCCATACCTTGCTCCCGGTCAGATTTGCTGCCAGAGGTATGCCCTCCTTGACCACCGTGTTGGGTTCCACCACCGGCACGCTGAGGATTATCTTCCTTAAGGTTACCGCCGCTGCCTTGCCCTGTTTGTTGATCCTCAGATTTCCCTCCGGGCATTTGACCGCCTTTCTGGCCGGTTTCCGAAGCCTTCTCACGGTCGTTTGCAAAACTACCAGGGTTGGTTTGCGCGGCGCCGCCTTGCTGACCCGCCTTGTCTTGATCGTTCGCCATGATCATGCACCTCGTGTGTTCACACAGAGAGCCTGTGTTTTCTTCCGATGCCCCGCGAGTACTGGAAGCTCCTTTTACTTTTGTACCTGCTGACAGGGTGCGCGAAAGGTCGTCAAGGGCAACCTATTGCGTGATAAAGAACCCTGCCATGGCTTAGCGGTTGTGGCGCGTCGACGATAGCCCAAAGCGGGTGGGCGACTCGGCCCCTGTCCGATTACAGCACTTTATCGAGCGTGATCGGAAACTCCCTTATACGCTTGCCTGTGGCATGGTAGACCGCGTTCGCCACCGCAGCGGCCACCCCGACAACGCCGATTTCGCCTACGCCCTTGGACCCCAGTTCGTTGACAATGTCATCGTGCTCTTCAACGAAGATCACTTCGATATCCCCGCAGTCTGCATTGACCGGGATGTGGTACTCCGCCAGGTTGTGATTGATGATGCGGCCCAACCGGTGGTCGGTCAATGCGGCTTCGTGCAGCGCCATGCCCACCCCCCAGACCACGCCCCCCAGGATCTGGCTGCGTGCGGTTTTGGGGTTGATCACACGGCCTGCCGCCACAGCGCTGACCACCCGGGCTACCTTGATCGTGCCAAGGTCCTCGTCGACGTGAACTTCCACGAATACCGCCGAATGGGTGGCGGTGGAGAACGGTTGGCGCCTGGCGCCGGGCTCGGCGTCGATCTGCACTTCGAATTTACCGTTGGGGGCGCTCGCCACGATGTCCGCCAAAGCCCAGCGATGGTTGCCCGCGTGCAGGTAGCCCTCGGTGAAAACGATCTGCTGCCGGGGTGTGTTGGCCACCTGGGGGTATATGTTGCGCGCGTGTTCCAGCACCTGGGTGCGCAGGACATGGCAGGCTTGGCGCACGGCCGAGCCCACCGACGACACCGTGAACGATCCGCCCTGAAGCGGGGCGGTGGGCAGTGAGGAGTCACCCAGCATGAAGGTGACATCCTGCACTTTGACGCCAGCTGCGTCGGCGGCGATCTGAGTCATGACGGTATAGGTGCCGGTCCCGATATCGGTGGTGGCACTGCTGACGGTCAGGTGGCCCTGGGCATTGATGCGCGCCTTGGCACTGGCCTTCATCTGCATGGCTTCCCAGACGCCGCCGGCCATCCCCCAGCCGACCAGTTGGTTGCCATTGCACATGCTGCGCGGTTGGGGAGTGCGGTTATGCCAGCCAAAACGTTCGGCACCTTGCTGGTAGCACGCCAGCAGTGCCTTGCTGGAGTAGGGCTTGCCCTCGTTGGCATTGTTGGCGGCAAAATTGCGGCGGCGCAGCTCTACCGGGTCGATCTGCGCAGCACAGGCGAGCTCATCCATGGCGCACTCCAGCGCAATCATCCCGGACGCGGCCCCAGGCGCCAGCATGTCCAGCGGGGTGTACACATCAAGCGAGGCCAGGCGGTAACTGAGCGCAACGTTATCGCACTGGTACAGCATGCCGCTCCATTCGACCAGGTGTTCGGTGAAGTCCTCGAAGCGGGAGGTCTGGCCAAGCGCATCATGAGCGATCGCAAGCAAACGCCCGTTTGCGTCTGCACCCAGGCGCATGCATTGTTCGGTGCGGGGCCGGTAGCCAAAGGTGAACATCTGCTGGCGGGTCAGTGTGACGCGCACCGAGCGCTTCAGGTGCAACGCCGCCATCACTGCCAGCGGCAACTGGTACTGCGGGCGCAAGCCCGAGCCGAAGGCGCCGCCGACGAACGCCGCGCGCACACGAATGTTTGCCTTGGGCAGGCCGAACACCTTGTGCAGGTAGTCCTGGCAGTTCTGCGTGCCTTGGGTCTTGTCGTGGATTTCCAGAGTGCCGTCGGCCTTGTAGTGCACGGTCGATGCATGGGGCTCCATCGGGTTGTGGTACTCGTTGGCCGTCAGGTACGTGGCATCCACCTGCACCGGCGCTTCGGCAAACTGCCCGGCGAAGTCGCCACGCGGCGCCGGTGTTTCGGCGGGGGCGGCATGCGATTTTTGGCATGCGCCCAGGTCTGTCTGGTGAGCCTCCTCGGCATAGTCGATTTTGATCAGCGAGCCTGCATAGCGGGCCAGTTCCAGGGTTTCGGCGATCACTAATGCCAACGGTTGCCCGCTGTACAGCACTCGATCATTGAACAAGGGCCGAAAAGGCGCCCCCTCGGCAGAGTCGGCATCGCTGTAGTCGTCGTCATAACTGGAGACAGGCGGACGATGGCCATGGTCGAGCACGGCGATTACCCCGGGCACGCGCATGGCCTGCGTGCTGTCGATGCCGAGAACCCGACCGCGGGCGATGGTACTGGACACGACGCTGCCGTGCAGCAGGCCCGTCTGGGGGTATTCGCCCGCATAGCGGGCCTGCCCGGTGACCTTCGCCACACCGTCCACGCGGTCCAGGGGCGTGCCGACTACGGGTGTGCTTGTGATCATGGCCGTGCCCCCCCGTTAGCGGCGCCGCGCGCCGCGTCATCCAATGCCCGCACGATTGCTCGCTGGGCGAGCGTTACCTTGAAACCGTTGTGGCTCAGGGGTTGTGCGCCTTGCAGCAACGTTTGCGCGGCGCGGTTGAAGAGCGCTTCAGAAGGCACCTGGCCGGCCAGCAGGCGCTCCACAGCCGGGTCCCGCCAGGGTTTGTGGGCAACGCCGCCCAGCGCCAGGCGCGCCTGCTGGATCACGTCGCCATCGAAGTTCAAGGCTGCAGCGACTGACACCAGCGCGAACGCGTAGGAAGCGCGGTCGCGTATTTTCAGGTAACGGTAATGGCGTTCGAACACCGGGGGCGGCAGCTCGATGCCTGTCACCAGCTCATCGAATGCCAGTTGATTGTCGCGCTCGGGGGTGTAACCGGGCAGGCAATGGAAATCCGCGAAGGGTATCTGCCGTTCGCCGGACCGCCCCTGTACGTGCACTACGGCTTCGAGCGCTGCCAATGCCACGCACATGTCCGAGGGATGGGTCGCGACACAGGCATCGCTGGCACCCAGAATGGCATGGATGCGGTTCATGCCTGCACGCGCAGGGCATCCGCTGCCCGGTTCGCGCTTGTTGCAGGGGGTGCCGGTGTCGTAGAAGTAGTAGCAGCGGGTACGTTGCAGCAAGTTGCCACCGGTGCTGGCCATGTTCCTCAACTGCGGCGATGCCCCCGCCAGGATCGCGTCTGACAACAGTGGATAATGCTGCTCGATCAACGGGTGCCAGGCCAGGTCGGCATTGCTCAACCGCGCACCGATGAATACGCCGCCGCCAGGGGTAACGTGAATGCCGTTCAGCCCAAGGCCGGAGATGTCGATCAGGCGCTCGGGGCGCACCACGTTTTCCTTCATCAGGTCGACCAGGTTGGTACCCCCGGCGATGAAGTGCGAACAGGCGTCAGCCAGGTTCACCGCTTCGCTGACTGAGGCGGGCTTGTGGTAGCTGAAGGGCGTCATGGGTGCTGCCCTCGTGGTGGTTGGGCGCTGTCCGTCATCAACGGCAGGGCTTCTTCTACCGCAGCGACGATGTTGCCGTAGGCGCCGCAGCGGCAAAGATTGCCGCTCATGTGCTCGCGAATGGCCTCGCGGGTGTCGGCACGTCCCTCGTGAACCAGCCCGACCGCAGAGCAGATTTGCCCCGGGGTGCAGTAACCGCACTGGAACGCATCGTGAGTGATGAATGCACGCTGCATGGGGTGCAGAACGTCGCCGTTGGCCAGCCCTTCGATGGTTACCAACTCAGCCCCGTCGCACATGATGGCCAACGTCAGGCAAGCATTGACGCGCTTGCCATCGCGCAGCACGGTGCAGGCCCCGCACTGGCCATGGTCACAGCCCTTCTTGGTGCCGACCAGGTCCAACTGCTCACGCAGCAGGTCGAGCAAGGTGGTCCAGGGGTGCACCTGCAGTGTTCGGGGATGACCATTGAGGGTCAGGCGGAGGGGGTGTTCTTCAGCCCCATTGGGAGAGATCGCGCTCATGGTAGGTCCTCACGGTCAGGGTTCGCGCAGTCCGCTGCGTCTTTGTTGTGCGACCTGGCCGGCTGAGCAAACGTTCAGCCGGTCAGCCGACGTGCCCATCACTTTTTGCCTGGTAGTACCGAGCCGAGCACCTGCTTGGCTGTCTGGACGATGATGCCCGCCTGGTCGGGGTCGCCCTTGAGCAAGGCACTGGCAAACTTCTTCGCTTGCTCCAGCTTGATGTGCGGTGGCAGGGGCGGCACGTTCGGGTCGGTCTTGAACTCGATTAGTACCGGCCGATCCGCAGCCAACGCGCGCTCCCATGCAGCGGCAACATCCTCTTCGCGGTCTACGTAGATGCCTTGCAGGCCAATGGAAATGGCGAACAAATGGTAGGGCACGTCAGGGATCGACTGCGACGCTTCGAACTTGGGGTCGCCCTCCATGACCCGTTGCTCCCACGTCACCTGATTGAGGTCCTCATTGTTGAACACAGCACAAATCCATTGTGGGTTGTCCCACTGTTGCCAGTACTTGGCCACGGTGATCAGTTCGGCGAGGTTGTTCATCTGCATCGCCCCATCGCCCACCAGGGCAACCACAGCCCGTTGCGGGTGGGCGAACTTGGCTGCAATCGCGTAGGGCACCGCTGCGCCCATGCAAGCCAGGCCGCCGGACAGCGAACACTGCATCCCCTGGCGAATCTGCAGGTCGCGGGCAAACCAGTTGGCACAGGAGCCGGAATCGCTGGTGATGATGGCGTGGTCGGGCAGGCGAGGGGACAGCTCATGCACTACACGTTGCGGGTTGATCGGGTCAGCCTTGACCAGGGCGCGCTTGGCCACGGTCTTGTCCCACTGCGCACGCCAGGTCTGGACCTTGTCGCGCCACCGCCGTTCGGTCTTGTATTCAAGTAACGGCAACAGTGCGCGCAGTGTTTCGCTGGCATCGCCGACCAGGTTGACCTCCATCGGGTAGCGCAGGCTGAGCATGTCGGGTTGCAGGTCGATCTGCACGCCTCGTGCCTGGCCTTCCTTGGGCAGAAACTCGGAATAAGGGAAGCCGGAGCCGATCATTAGCAGGGTGTCGCATTCGCTCATCAGCTGATAACTGGGTTCGGTGCCGAGCAGGCCGATCGACCCGGTGACCCACGGCAGGTCATCCGGTAGCACAGCCTTGCCCAGCAGCGCTTTGGCCACGCCAGCGCCGAGTTGTTCGGCGACCGCCATTACCTGCTCAGTCGCCTGCAGGGCGCCGGCACCCACCAGTATCGCCACTTTGCGCCCGGCGTTGAGTACAGCGGCGGCGCGCTGCAGGTCTTCGTCGAACGGCAACACCCTCGGCTTGCTGTAGCCGATGCCTGAGTGCACCGTACCGTGAGCCCTCGGGGGTTCGTTGTAGGGCAGGTCCTGCAAGTCGTTGGGCAGAATAACAGCGGTGACCCGGCGTTCGCCGACGGCCGTACGCACCGCACGGTCGAGCAGGTGGCGCACCTGTTCTGGCGTGGAAGCCTGCTGGACGAACGCACCGGCGACATCCTTGAACATCGACAGCAGGTCCAACTCCTGCTGGTAGTGGCCGCCCAGTGCTGCACGGGCCTGTTGACCGACTATGGCCAGCACTGGCTGATGGTCCATGCGTGCATCGTACAGCCCGGTCAGCAAGTGCGAGGCGCCCGGGCCGGAGGTCGCGATACAAACACCAAGCTCGCCGGTGAACTTGGCATGGGCGCTGGCCATGAAGGCGGCCATTTCCTCATGCCGGGCCTGGATGAATTCAATCTTGCCGTTGGCCCGGCTCAGCGCGCCGAACACGCCATTGATGCCGTCGCCGGGGTAACCGAAGATGCGCCGCACGCCCCATTGATACAAACGCTCCACCAGAAAGTCGCCTACCGTGCCGGTCATTGCCTGCTCCCGTTCAGTTATCGATAGGCGTCTGGACTTGGCACGTGCCGGGAAAGTTTCAACGGTATGCGCAGCGGTCTGGCAGCTGGAGCCTGGTAAAAGCCGACAGGCTCGAAGGTGAACCGATAACCCACAAAAATGCTGTGGGCTTTGCACTGCGCCAAAAGTTTCCCGTCAACCCAGTTTATGCAGGGCTTCTACCAATTGAGCCTTGTTCATGGTGGAACGCCCTTTGAGATCTTTGCTGCGCGCCTCCTTCATCAGGCTTTCCTTGCTTTGCGATTCCAGCGACGCGCGCGAGGTGCGTGAATGCCCCTGACGAGACTCGGCGGCGCGCTTGGCTGAATCCGTGCGCGCGGTCTTCTTCTCACGCGACGGCGTCTTGCTGCCCGAGCCTCCCGGCTTTTCACCGCCACCGGATTGTTTGTTCACGGTGGCCCAGGCGCGCGCTTCGGCTTCGTCCTTGCCCACGCCCTTGTCCTCGTACGATTGCTCAATGTGCTCGGCCTTGCGTTTCTGCTTGTCCGTATATTTGTCCTTGTCACCGCGTGGCATGGCATTGACTCCTGAGTGAGTTGCTTGATCAATGGTGAAACCGGAACGCCGGGCCATGGACGGGAGATCCACGGCCATTCGGCCATTCCACCTAGCTGCCCGATCCTGCGCCTGATCCACCACCGGTTGAGCCATCGCTACCACTCCCCGGACCTGCACCGCTACCGTTCCCTCCATTACCGCCGGAGCCCGTTTCAGTATCGGTACCGTCACCTCCCGTGTTGTCCGTTCCATTGTCATGGGTACCGCCATTACTCGTGCCCATGCCATCGGCTGGTGTTCCTGAGCCTGTCGCACCGCCTTGGCCGTTCATGTGCCCATTGCTGTGCGGTTGCGTGCCCGGGGCGCGTTGATCGTTCAGGTCGGTGGCGGCCAGGGCAAGTGGCGCCGTGCAACCCAGGCACATTGCGAGTAGCAGCGCGTATGTTTTTTCTGCGTTCATGGTGAAACTCCGTTTCTGGTTGTTCACCCAGTGTTCGGCCTGCCGTATACCGAAGGGTGCCCTCAGCGCGACGGAAGGTGCAAAACGGATGGACAAATGCCACTTGTCTGGCCGCGGGCACCCGTGAGCCACGCCCGCTTCTCACGTTTAGGTGCAGATACCATCTGCCTCTGAACGGAGAAAGGACATGGACATTGATGCAAACGAAGATGAACCATCCCTCGGTCCCGGGACCAAAGCGGTTGAGGTACCACTGCCGCCAGATGATGAGTCACCCATCGAAGAACAGATGGACGACGTGGATGCAAACAACTCAGTATCCAGTGAGCATCCAGATCCTGGCGGTGCGAACAGTGGATTGGGTATGCCCCGGGATGCTCAACTGAACGAAGGGGCTCAGATACCTGACGACCCGCCCAAACCTGATGGTCCGGGTTCCAGTCCCGGCCTTGGCAATGACAAGGAAAACCAGCGCTCCCCTGGAGTACCGGCTAGCGACCCTGAATCAGGGGTATGATAACTGCTCTCTCATCATCCCTATCAGCGCTTCGTTTTCCAGCGGTTTGCTGAGCAGGAAACCTTGCACTTCATGGCATTGGTCATCGCTAAGGAGGGCCAGTTGCTCAGCGGTCTCGACACCTTCGGCAGTTACCGTCATACCCATTGCGTTGCCAAGATTGATGATGGCCTGGACCACGCTACGGTCACTGCCGCTCTTGCCCAGATGCTGGACGAAGCGCTTGTCGATCT
>NZ_BCBD01000158.1:0-12812 GCF_001320345.1 Pseudomonas sp. NBRC 111127
CTGGGTCTGACCGTCGGCGAACGGGATCAGGCTCCAGGCCGTGCCAAGCCCTTCACCGTGGTGTAGGCCACGCACGCACAGATAGATGAACACGGCGATGATCGCCACCTGCACGCCCACGAACAGTAGGTTGAAGTGCGCCACCAGGTTCACGCTGCGCATGTTGATCAGGCTGATGAGGGTCACGAAAGCGGCTACCCACACCCATGCGGGTACTTCCGGGAACATCGCCGAGAGGTACAGCTTGGCCAGCAGGGCATTGACCATTGGCAGCAGCAGGTAATCCAGTAACGACGACCAGCCGACCAGGAAACCCACGTGCGGGTTGATCGCGCGCTGGGTGTAGGTATAGGCCGAACCCGACTGCGGGAAGCGTTTCACCAGGGTGCCATAGCTGACTGCGGTGAACAGGATGCCGGCCAGCGCCAGGATGTACGCGCTGGGCACGTGGCCGGCGGTTATCCCGCTGACGATGCCGAAGGTGTCGAATACCGTCATCGGTGTCAGGTAGGCCAGGCCAATGATGATCACGTGCCACAGGCGCAGGGTTTTGCGAAGTTGGCCGTTGCCGGCAGCGCTAGGGTCATGCTGCATGCTGGCATGGCTCCTGTTGCTGGGCGCGAACGGCGGGCACAGGGTATGGCGCATGCGGCAAGGGCGAGCGGGTGGGCTCCATGTTGTTCACCTTTTATGTTGGAGCAGCGGAAGGCGCGAGGGGCGCGCAAAGTGGTGAAAATAAAAAACGATGGGTAGGTGGGTGTCAAGTTAAACATGACAAGACGTTACGGCATTGAAATATTTATCGATATTAAGTGGATTTTGTTCGGTTTTTACGCGGTTTTTTGCGGTTCTGATCAATTTGTGTGTTCGAAAAAATCAACGATTCGGCCGTGGGGTCAATCGGTTTGTCAGATGCTTCCGAAAGGCAGGATTTCGGCACTTTGGCCTGCGTCCCGTGCCTGCGGGGGTGATATTCTTCGTACTCTGTGTGGCCCGTGGCCGCCTACCCAGCCCTTACGGACAGCAATCGGTTCAATTCATGAAGAAATCAGTTGGCATTCTTTCCGGCCTGGCGGTTGCCATCGCCGTCGCAACCACCGCTGGCGCCTGGTACACCGGCAAGCAGTTGCCAGCCGAGCTGGACAACGCGCTTGCCCGCAGCAACGCCGAGCTGCAAAAGGCCCTGGTCACCACCGGTGGCAGCCTGCGTATCGAGCGGGTGTCGCTGGAGCAGCACTTCTTCAGCAGTACTGCCCAGTACCGGCTCAAGGCCCGCGACATCAACGTGGGTGAAGGCGAGGTGATCAACTTCGACGTGGGCGTGACCGACCACATCGAGCACGGCCCATTCCCCTGGTCGCGGGTCAAGGCGCTGAAGCTGGTGCCGGTGATGGCCGTCAGCAACAGCACGTTGCAGAAGGACGATGCCGTCGCGCCTTGGTTCGACGCTGCCGGCGGCAAGGTGCCGCTCAGCGCGCAGACCAGCCTGGGTTACGGGGGGGATGTGGTCAGCCGGATTCAACTGGCGCCGCTCAAGCTCGACAAGGCAGACGGCAACCGCCTCGATTTTTCGGGGATGCAACTGGAGGTCAGTGGCGACAAGGACGGCAAGGCCTCCAAGTTCCACGGCCATGCCGACCGTTTGCTGATGAAGCTGGTGAACGACGACCAGCCACCGGCCACATTCGAGCTTCAGGGCCTCAAGCTTGGTGGCAACCTGGCGGCCACGCCGTACGACAATATCTACGTGGGCAACGTCGACCTGTTGTTGGCCGAGGCCAAGGTCACGCTAGGGCCAAAACAGCAGGTCCTGCTGGTCAAGGGCGTGGAGCAGTATGCCCTGCAGAGTCTTGAAACCCCCGACACCGTGGGCGGCCGCGTGGAGTACAAGGTCGGGGACATCAGTTGGGACGGCCGCGCGGTGGGCAAGGCGCAAATGGCGGTAAGCATCACCTCGGTCAATGCCCCGGCGCTGCAGGCCTTGTCGAAGTGGTACCAGTCGCACCTGCCGGAGTTCGAAGCTGCCGCTGCTGCCGGCCAGCCTGTGCCGCAAATCCAGATGGACGACGCTGAAAAGGCCCGCTTCCAGGGCGACCTGCGGCAACTGCTGGCGGCCAGGCCCAAGGTGGCGGTGGAAAACCTGTCGTTCAAGACCGCCAACGGCGAGAGCCGCTTCAACCTGGCGATGGACTTCGCCGCGCCGGCCAGCTTCGACCTGCCGCCGGACCAACTGAGCAAACAGGTCGTCACCGAGGTGAAGAGCAAGCTCTCGCTGTCCAAACCCATGATTGGCGACCTGGCGACACTGCAAGCGCTGCTCGATGGCCAAACCGATGCCCAGGCGATCGCCATGCAGTCGGGGCAGGCCGGGGAGATGGTCGGCATGATGGCCGTGCAGAGCGGCCTGGCCACCGTGCAGGGCGATGATGTGGTCAGCAGCCTGCACTATGCCGATGGCATGGTCGATTTCAATGGGCAGAAGATGACCGTGGAAGAATTCGCCATGCTGATGGCCGCGCACCTCGCAGCGCTGTCGCCGCGGGGGTGATCGTTATCCGGCGCTGGTCTCCTGGTGGCTTCACCCGCGAACAGGCCAGCGCCGGCAACACAAAAACCCCTTTAGTAATCGCTGGATTCTCTGTAGCCTTCGGCCTCCGATAATAATCCGCGCCCGCAGAGGGCCGTGGCGGCCTGCGCCGTCCGGCACCCTTAGCCGATCTGTCAGGGCCGGGTGATACACTCGATTTGATGCGCACGCGCGCTTGCAGGTCCAGCGATCATGACCCAGATTTCCGAACGCCTGTTGGTTCAGGCCCACCTCGACGCCAAGCAGCCCAACCCGCTGACAGCCGAGCAGGAGGCCGAATACCGTGCGGCCATCGCTGCCGAGCTCAAGGCCCAGAACGCTGTGCTGGTCGCCCATTATTACTGCGACCCGGTCATTCAGGCGCTGGCCGAAGAAACCGGCGGCTGCGTGTCCGACTCGCTGGAAATGGCCCGCTTCGGCAAGAACCACCCCGCCGAAACGGTGATCGTGGCCGGTGTGCGCTTCATGGGCGAAACGGCAAAAATCCTCACCCCGGAAAAGCGCGTGCTGATGCCGACCCTGGAGGCCACCTGTTCGCTCGACCTGGGCTGCCCGGTCGAAGCGTTTTCGGCGTTCTGCGACCAGCACCCGGAGCGCACCGTGGTGGTGTATGCCAATACTTCCGCTGCGGTGAAGGCCCGTGCCGACTGGGTAGTGACCTCCAGCTGCGCACTGGAAATCGTCGAAAGCCTGATGGACAACGGCGAAACCATCATCTGGGGCCCGGACCAGCACTTGGGCCGTTACATCCAGAAGCAGACCGGTGCCGACATGCTGTTGTGGGACGGTGCCTGTATCGTCCATGAAGAATTCAAGTCGCGCCAGTTGGCCGACATGAAGGCGTTGTACCCGGACGCCGCCATCCTCGTGCACCCCGAATCACCCGAAGCGGTGATCGAGTTGGCGGATGCGGTGGGGTCCACCAGCCAGTTGATCAAGGCCGCGCAGACCTTGCCGAACAAGACCTTCATCGTTGCTACCGACCGCGGCATCTTCTACAAGATGCAGCAGTTGTGCCCGGACAAGGTATTCGTCGAAGCGCCTACTGCCGGCAACGGCGCCGCCTGCCGCAGCTGCGCGCACTGCCCGTGGATGGCCATGAACACCCTCGAGCGCGTGCTGCACTGCCTGCGCAATGGGGGGGATGAGATTTTTGTCGACCCCGCGTTGGTGCCCAAGGCGATCAAGCCATTGAACCGCATGCTGGACTTCACCCAGGCGGCGCGGCTCAAGCTTTCCGGTAACGCCTGAGATTGCCGGAGGCCGCTCGGCGGCCCCAGCACAGCCACCGCGCCGCCTGCTTCTTAAAGCTCACGCTACCGATGTAGGCGCAACTGTCTTTCTGAAAAATTGAAAAGCCTGCGCGATTCATTGTGGGAGCGGGCTTGCCCGCGAAGCAGGCGACGCGGTGTCTGGCACCGGCTCCGCCGGTGTTCGCGGGCAAGCCCGCTCCCACACCGGCAACGCCGGTGCCCGTAGCGGCATTGTGTCGCGATGGACCTCAAGCGGCCTATAGCCAGCCCGACCTCTTGAAACTGGCATACAACCCGGTACACCCCGCAGCAATCACCCCCAACACCGCAAAATAGCCGTAATGCCAGCTCAGCTCCGGCATATTCTGGAAGTTCATCCCATACACCCCGGCGATCGCCGTGGGGAACGCCAGGATCGCCGCCCACGCGGCAAACTTGCGTTGCACGATGCTTTGCCGTGACGACTCCAGGAACATGCCGATCTCGATGGTCTGGCTGGCAATGTCGCGAATGCCCGACAAGTCCTCCATCTGCCGTGTGACGTGAATTTGCACATCACGAAAATACGGGCGCATGTTCTTGTCGATAAACGGGAAGCTCAGGCGCTGCAGCTCTTCGCTGACCTCGACCATGGGCGCCACGTAGCGGCGCAGGCGCAGGATATCGCGGCGCAGGCTGTGCAGGCGGCGAATGTCGTCCTCTTGCAGTGAGCCCCCCAGCACGCTCTGCTCCAGCGCTTCGATCTCGCCATGGATGGCTTCGCTGACTGGCTGGTAGTTTTCGGTGACGAAGTCGAGCAGGGCGTACAGCACGAAGTCTTCACCGTGCTCCAGCAGCAAGGGCCGCGCCTCGCAGCGCTGGCGCACCATGGCATAGGATTTGGAGTGGCCGTTGCGGCAGGTGATGATGTAGCCGTTGCCGGCGAAGATGTGGGTTTCGATGAACTCCAGCTTGCCTTCGTGACGTACCGGCGAGTATGTGACGATGAACAGCGCGTCGCCGAATGTCTCGAGCTTGGGGCGGCTGTGCTTTTCCAGGGCATCCTCAATGGCCAGTTCGTGCAGGTTGAACTGGCATTGCAGGGTGGCCAGCTCCTCGGCGTTGGGCTCTTCCAGGCCGATCCAGACAAAATGCCCAGGCTTGCGTGCCCACTCGCTGCCCTCGTCGATGCTGATGTTGGTGACCTTCCGGCCGGCGCTGTACACCGCTGACGCCACTACTCGACCCATGGTTGCCCGCTTATTCCGGTTGAACACGGTTCATAGCTTGGGCTGTAGACGGCAGAAGAGCAACCTAGCCCTTGCCCAGTTCCCCTTCCATGCGCTCGATGCACTGTTGCATCTGCACACGGCACTGCTCCACCAGTGCTGGCAGGTCCTGCTGGGTCAGGCCCGCGGTGGCAATGGGAGGCAGCGAGCGCACGATCACGGTGCGGCGGCGCCAGCTGTTCAGGCTCAGGCGCCGGGCATAGCGGCTGACGCACACTGGCACGATCGGCACGCCGGCCTCGATGGCCATGTGAAACGCGCCTTTCTTGAACGCCAGCAACTGCTCGCCGGCATTGCGTGTGCCTTCGGGGAAAATCCAGATAGAGGTGTCGTTCTGCAGCACCCGGGTGGTCTTCTGCAGGGCCTTGCGCGCCTGGTAGGCATTGTTGCGGTCGACCAACACGTTGCCGCCCAGCCAGAACAGCTGACCGAACAACGGTATCCAGCCCAGGCTTTTCTTGCCGATGGCGACCGTGCGCTGCGGCACCACTTGGCCCAGCACGAACAGATCGAAGTTGGACTGGTGGTTGGCCACGATCACGCAACCGGGCGGTTGGTCCCACAGCGGGCCGACCTCGGCCTTGACCTTGATGCGCAGCAGCCAGGTGGCCGGCCGGCTGTAAAGGCGGGCGAACAGGCGGCTGTTGTCGGGGTTGAAGGGGCGGCACAGGCCAATGGCCAGGCCCAGGACGCCAACGGCGAGAAAGTGCAGCGCCAGCAGGAGCATGCGCAATGAATAAAGCATGGTACGACTCACACCAGACAGTCGCCGGGCAGTGTACGGCTGTGCACTGGTTGGGGCAAATGCCGGTGTCAGCTTGTGCTGGCCACTTCGCGGGTGAGCCCGCTCCTGCGCGGGAGCAGCGTACGCCTGCCCCGCGTCGCGGCCAGCAGGCTCAACCCATAGGCTGCTGGTCCAGTTGTATGGCGGTGTCCAAGGCCTCGAGCAGCCCTTTGCGCACCTTCAGCTTGGTGTTCTTGTGCGCCAGCATGTTCAGCTTCTTCAATTCCCGCGCCACGCTCAGCGCCGCTTCCTGCAGTTGTTCGGCAGGCACCACCTTGTCGAGGAAGCCGGCATCCACCGCCGCATGCGGGTCAAACACTTCGGCGTTGATCACCGACCGGTGGAAGGCCGAGCGGCGCAGACGGTCGCGGGCCAGTTCGATGCCCGCGTGGTGCATGGTCATGCCGATCTGCACTTCGTTCAGGCAGATCTTGTACGGCCCTTCGACGCCAATGCGGTAGTCGGCCGACAGCAGCAGGAAGGCGCCCTTGGCCACGGCATTGCCCGGGCAGGCGACCACCACCGGGAAGGGGTGAGCCAGCAGGCGGCGGGCGAGGGTGGAGCCGGCGGTGACCAGGCTGATGGCTTCCTGTGGGCCGCGGGTCATCACCTTGAGGTCGTAGCCGCCCGACAGAATGCCCGGCTGCCCGGTGATGATCACCACCGCGCGGGCCTCGGCGGCGCGGTCCAGCGCGGCATTGAACGCGCTGATGACCTCCGGCGAGATGGCATTGACCTTGCCGTTGTTCAGGGTCAGGGTGGCGATGCCGTCTTCGGCGTGGTAGGTAATCAGCTCGCTCATGGCAGAGTCCTTTTGTTGGCGTGGCACCGACGTTACCCAGCGCGATGGGCAAGGTAAAGCAGCAAGGCTGACTGGTCGGTCAGCGCCCAGCCGGGCTCTGGTGCAAATACATGAAAAAACTGAAAAAAATGCTTGCCAAAGGGGAGCGCTTTCACTAAATTAGCGCACCTCGACGGGCCGCAAGGCTTGAAGAGAAACGGTGAAGTGTCCGAGTGGTCGAAGGAGCACGCCTGGAAAGTGTGTATACGAGAAATCGTATCAAGGGTTCAAATCCCTTCTTCACCGCCACATTCTACGAAAAGCCCCCGCGCTGAAAAGCCCGGGGGCTTTTTGTTTCAAGGCCCATTGGGCCGGCTGCACAGCCCCTGTGGCAGCGGGCATGCCGGCGCTGGGCCGCAAGCGGCCCTGAATATCAGAAGCTGACCGAAGCTGACAGCCGGGCAGTGCGCGGCGCGCCCTGGAACAGGTAGTTGTCACCCAGGTAGTCGGCCACATCGCGCCAGTAACGCTTGTCGAACAGGTTGTCCACCGTCAGCCGCAATACCGTGTCATACCCCCCGACCCGTGTGCGATAGCGGCTGCCTACATCGAATACCGTGTACCCACCAACCGCCACATTCCCCGCCTGGCTCGCATACTTGCTGGCGCTGTAGCGTGCGCCGCCCAGCAACGCCAGGCCTGCGACCGGCAGGGTGTATTCGGCGTGCAGTGCTGCGCGCAAGCGTGGCACGTTGATCACCTGATGCCCTTCATAGTCGGCCGTGCCGCTGTCCTGCACCCGCGCCCGAATGGCCGCTGCGCTGGCTTGCACCTGCAGCCTGCGGGTCAGCCAGCCGCTGGCGCCCAGTTCCAGGCCGATGTTCTTCTGCTGGCCTTGCTGCACGTAAGTGAAGCTGCCGGCGCCGTCGGGGCGCGCATACTGATAGGCCTGGCGAAGCTGAAACAGCGCGGCGCTGAGGCTCAGCGCCTGCCAGTCGTGCTTGAGGCCCAGCTCCAGCTGGTGTGATGTTGTGGGCGCGAGGATTTCGGCGGCGTTGCTGGCGAACCAGGGCGCCGTCCCGCCAGCGGACAACCCCTTGGCGTAGCTGGCATATACGGTGGTCTCCGGCTGCGGCTTGTAGATGAGCGCAGCATTGGGCAGCAGTTGGTATTGGCGGGTATGGCGCCCGGCAACGCCGGTCTCGTCCCAGGTCTGTTCGTCCAGGCGTACCTCACGGGCACCCAGCACGGTTTGCCAATGCTCGTTGAAACGGATGCTGTCGCTGACGAACAGGCCGTACTGGCGGCTGTCCAGGCGGCGCTGGCTGGCGCCAAGCGGCTGGTCGGACGGCTCGAAAGCCGGGGCCCCGGTGTCGATGTTGCCGGTACCCAGCCAGGCGTTGTAATACGGGCGCTGGTCCAGCGTGCGCCGCTGGGCGCTGCTGCCCAAGGTCAGTTCGTGGCCCACCCCCAGGCCATCGAAGCGCCCGGTGAGCAAGGCCTGGGCCTCGTCGGTGCGGCGGGTGTCGTCTGGGCTGCGGTAGTCGTAGATGTCGTAATCGCCCGTGCTGCCGAAGTACGCGCCTTCACTCGAGCCCCAGGCAAACGCACTGTAGTCATCGATCACCACCTGGCTGCGCGAAGCGCTGAGGGTGCCGGTCCAGTTGTCGTTGAAGCGGTACTCGAAGCGCCCGCCCAGGTTCAGCGAGTCGGTCTGCACCGGCTTTGCCCAGTGCTGGTAGGCCAGCCGGTCATCCGGGTCGATGCCGTGCGGCACTGCGCTGCCGCCGAGCAACTGGTAACCGGGCACCGAGCGCTGTTCGCGGTGCTGGTATTCAGCGTCCAGCTGCAGGGTGGCGTCGGGGCTGATCTGCCAGTCGAAGGCCAGCGAGGCGAAGTCGCGCTGGCCATCAGCATGGTCGACGTACGAGCGCAGGTCTTCATGGGCCAGGTTGGCGCGCAGGCCGAACTGCTGTTCGCTGCCAAACCAGCCGCCAAGGTCGGTGGCCAGGTAGCGCTCGCCCTGTTCGTTGGTCGACAGCGTAAGGCTGCGCACCGCTTCAGTGCGCTTGGTCACGTAGTTGATCAAGCCGCCGGGGGCCGCTACGCCGCTCTGCAGCCCGGACAGCCCCTTGAGCAGTTCCACCTGCTGCTTGTTCTCCAGGGCCACGCTCTGTT
This sequence comes from Pseudomonas sp. NBRC 111127, assembly GCF_001320345.1. Taxonomy (NCBI): domain Bacteria; kingdom Pseudomonadati; phylum Pseudomonadota; class Gammaproteobacteria; order Pseudomonadales; family Pseudomonadaceae; genus Pseudomonas; species Pseudomonas sp. NBRC 111127. Next base: position 8,852 of record NZ_BCBD01000158.1, read on the forward strand.
CGCCGGCGATGGTCTGACCGTTGATGCGGTAGCTGCTGGCCGCGTTCAGCGCAAAGCCCCGCACATTGAAGTTTTCGTAGTAACCAATGGGGGCATAGCTTTCGCCAACCGACGCGTCGCTTTGCAGCACTTGGCTGAGCATGCGCACCTGGCGGTCTTCCAGCAGTGGCTGGCTGAACACACTGATCGAAGCCGGGGTGTCGAGCAGAGGGGCGGGCTGGAAGCCACCCACGGCAGCCTCGCTGGCCTGGTAGCCGTCGTTGGCGTAGGTATCGACGACCTGCACTGGGGCCAGCAGCACGCTGCCCTGGGCGAGCACGGCAGGGCACTGCAAGGCCAGGCCCAGGCCGAGCAGGCTCAGGGGCAGGCGGGGAGGACGCGGGGGCATGCGGGGGGCTCCTGAAGGCGCGACAGGCCGGCAAAAAGGCGGCATCTTACCAGCCGCCTTGACCCCAAGACGATCCACGCGTTGCGCCACGCTGTCAGGCAGATGCGCCTGGCCGTTGTGCTGGCGCCAGTTGCCGTCGATTGTCGACCAGGTATCGCTGCCTGTAACAGGCGCCTAGGCCGCCCCGGCGGAGGGGCGAGCTTCGGTTTTACGCGCGGCAAGCAGCCATGCCAGCAATGCCAGGGCGCCGATGACTAACCCTGCCGCGACGATGCCCAGCCAGCCTTGGCGCTGGTACAGCTGCGTGCCTAACAAAGAGCCTAGCGCCCCGCCAATGAAGTAGCAGGTGATATACCCGGCGTTGAGCCGGGTACGCGCTTCGGGCCGCAGGGCGATCACGGCGTTCTGGTTGCTCACGTGGACCAGTTGCACCGCCAGGTCGAGCATCAGCACGCCCAGCAGCAAGGCCAGCAGTGACTGTTGGGCAAACCCCAGCGGTACCCACGACAGCAGCAGTACCACCAGGCCCACGGTGGTGCCCAACTGGCCCTTGCCCCGGTCGGCCAGGCGCCCGGCCCAGTTGGCCGACAGTGCACCGGCTGCACCCGCCAGGCCGAACAGGCCGATCACCGCATCTGAATAATGGTAAGGAGGGTTTGCCAGCAGGAATGCCAACGGTGTCCAGAACAGGGCGAACAAGCTGAATGCCAGCAGGCCCAGCAGCGAGCGCAGGCGCAGTACCGGCTCTTCCAGGAACAGGCGGAACACCGAGCCGATCAGCGCCGGGTACTTCAGCCCGGCATGGCTGTGGTGTTGCGGCAGGCTGCGGTACAGCGCCACGGCGGTGATCGCCATCAGCACGGCGGCCAGCACATAGATGCTGCGCCAGCCGCCCAGTTCGGCCATGAAGCCGGCCGCGGTGCGCGCCAGCAAAATGCCCAGCAGCAGCCCGCTCATCAGTGTGCCGACCGCGCGGCCGCGCTGCTGCGGCTCGCTCAGCGAGGCAGCCATGGGCACCAGAATTTGTGCCACTACCGAGAACAGGCCGGTCAACGCCGTACCGAGGATCAGCCATGGCAGGCCAGGCGCACAGGCGCTGATGACCAGGCCGAGGGTGGCGATGACGGTCATCACGGTGATCAGCCGACGCTGCTCGAACAGGTCGCCTAGCGGTGCCAGCAGCAACAGGCCGGCGCCATAGCTGAGCTGCGCGGCAATCACGATGCTGCCGGCGCTGGCGGTGCTCAGGCCGAATTGCTGGGCAATGCTGTGCAACAGCGGCTGGGCATAGTAGTTGCTGGCCACGGCCAGGCCGGTGGCGGTGGCCATCAGCAGGATCAGGGTGCGGCTGAGAGTAGGGGCGGGCATGTGTTTCTCGTAGCGGGCAGGAGCAAGAAGGGGATTATCGGCAAGCACAGGGCACGGCACCAATGCATTTGCGGGGGCGGGTGGCGCTCGATCTACAGGGTGCCACCACACCAACCGCGCAATCAGGCGGCAAAGCCACCGTCCACCGTCAAGCTGGCCCCCGTGATATACCCCGCTTCAGGCCCGGCCAGGTAGGCCACGAAGCTGGCAATTTCGTCCGCTTCGCCATACCGCCCGATTGCCATCAGCGGGATCAGGCTTTCGGCGAATTCGCCGCTGGCCGGGTTCATGTCGGTGTCCACCGGCCCTGGTTGCACGTTGTTCACGGTAATGCCCTGCGGCCCCAGGTCGCGCGCCATGCCGCGGGTCAGGCCGACCAGCGCCGACTTGCTCATGGCATAAGGCGCGCCGCCGGCAAATGGCATGCGCTCGGCATTGGTGCTGCCAATGTTGATGATGCGCCCGCCCTGGCCCATGTACCGCGCCGCTGCCTGGCTGGCGACAAAGACACTGCGTACGTTCACCGCCAACGTGCGGTCGAAATCGGCGAGGTCGAATTCGGTCAGCGGCGCGACCGTCAGTACCCCGGCATTGTTGACCAGGATATCCAGCCGGCCGAAGGCCTTCACGGTGTCGTCCACGGCCAGCTGCACGGCGGCGGCATCGGCGCTGTCGGCGCGCAGGGCCAGGGCCTTGCCGCCGTTGTCGCCGATTTCCCGTGCCAGGTCTTCTGCCGGCCCGGCAGAGCTGACATAGGTGAAGGCCACTTGCGCACCCTCGCGGGCCAGGCGCCGCACGATAGCCGCACCAATACCCCGGGAACCGCCCTGTACCAGGGCCACCTTGCCTTCGAGTGTAAGTTGCTTGGACATGCTGATCTCCTGCTGGAAGCCAGGCTGGAATGCCTTGGATAGGCGCAGTATCGGCGCTTGATTACCTGCTGATAAGATGGCAATCACTATAAGCAGAGTAAACCTTTGGTTGCCAATCATGGCCATGGAATCGTTCAACGCGTTGGAATGCTTCATCCGCAGTGCCGAGGTGGGCAGCTTTGCCGAAGCGGCCAGGCGCTTGCGTATCACCCCCGCTGCCGTGGGCAAGCACGTTGCGCAGTTGGAGGCGCGCCTGGGGGTGCGGTTGTTCCAGCGTAGTACCCGCAAGCTGACCTTGACCGAAGCAGGGCAGCGTTTTCTTGGCGAGGTGAGCGACAGCTTTCGCACCATCCAGTATGCGGTGGCCAACCTGGCCAGTGCCGAAGGGCAACCGGCCGGGCTGCTGCGGGTCAGCATGGGCACGGTGTTCGGGCGTTTGTACGTGCTGCCCTTGCTGGGCGAATTTCTGCGCCGCTACCCCGCCATTACCCCGGACTGGCATTTTGATAACCGCCAGGTCGACCTGATCGGCCAGGGCTTCGATGCGGCCATTGGTGGTGGTTTTGAACTGCCGCCGGGGGTGGTGGCGCGCAAGTTGACCCCGGCGCACAGGGTGCTGGTGGCGGCGCCGGCGTACCTGCAGCGGCATGCGCAGATCGATGAGCCGCCCGTGTTGCAGCGCCATGACGGCATTCTGATCCGCTCGCCGCAGACCGGGCGGGTGCGCTCGTGGCCGTTGACCAGCCGCTGGCAGGGACAGCAGCCATTGCTCTTGCGCCAGACCATGACCATGAGCGATTCGGACGCTGCCTGCGCGGTGGCCGAGCAGGGGCTGGGGATTGCGCTGGTGAGTTTGCCGTTCGCGGTGCCCTACCTGCAGGCCGGCCGGTTGCAGCGGGTGTTGCCGGACTGGTATGTGGACGATGGGCATATCAGCCTGTATTTCGCCGAGCACAAGCTGTTGCCGGGCAAGACCCGTGCATTCGTCGATTTCATCGTCGAGCAGTTCGCCGAGCAGGGCCTGGCGGGGCGCTTCGATGCCCTGCAGTGTTAGTAGGCGTCAGGCAACATCAACGACGAACAGTACCTGCACTCCCAGGCTCACCTCATCGTCCACCCGCTTACCCAGCAACACTTGCCCCAGCGGCGAGCGCGGCGTGATCACTGTCACCAGCCCGTCTGCTGCGGCAATCTTCAGGCCGGCAGCCTCAGGCCCCAGAAACACCCGACGTTGTTCGCCGGCCTCATCCTCCAGGGTCACCAGATTGCTCACCTGCACCCCGCGCGCCGGGTCGTAGTCGCGCAGCAGCAGTTGCTGGTAAATCAGCAGCGC
>NZ_BCBD01000159.1:0-12480 GCF_001320345.1 Pseudomonas sp. NBRC 111127
CGGCTACCGCTGTACCATCCACTGGGAAGACTTGCCAACCCTGCAAGCGCACTTTCCCGGCATTGTCATCTCCAGCCAGCTGTTCGAGCTGGACCGCGACCGTTTTACCTGCTCGGGCGGGGTGGCGGCGATGGACATGATGCTGCAACTGGTAGCCCGCGAGCCCGGTGGCCAGGCTATCGCCGCCAAGGCGGCAGAACTGCTGCTGTGCGATCGCGTGCGTGGCGAGCGCGACCGCCAACGGGTGCCGTTGCGCACCCTGCTCGGCAGTGCCCAGCCCAAACTCAGCCAGGTGGTGGCGATCATGGAGGCCAACCTCGAGGAACCGCTGCCCCTCGAAGAGCTGGCCAGCCTCAACGAGGTGACCGTGCGCCAGCTCGAAAGGCTGTTCCACAAATACCTGCAACGCACCCCCAGCCAGTACTACCTGGAACTGCGCCTGTCGCACGCACGGGAGCTGCTGCTGCGCAGCGATGTGCAGGTGCGCGAAGTGGCGGTGGCGTGCGGGTTCAGTTCGCCAGCGCATTTCTCCAAGAGCTACAGCCGGTTCTTCGGCTTGTCACCACTGGGCGAGCGGCGGCAGGCCTCGTTGCACTGACCGGGGTCATGGGCTAGGTCAGGTTCGCACCCTTTGCGCGATGTGGGGGCCAGGTGATTCAATCTTCCAGCGCAGCGTGGACTGTTTCCCGGCACATCAGCATGGCCACCAGCGCCACCAGTGCCGCTGCCAGCAAGTAACCCGCCGGCGCCAGTTTGCTGCCGGTCACCTGGATCAGCCAAGTGGCAATGAACGGTGCAGTGCCGCCAAACAGCGCATTGGCCGCATTGAAGCTCAAAGCAAAACCGCTGAAGCGCACCCGCGTGGGAAACAGCTCTGCCAGTAGGCACGGCAAGGTCCCGTCGTTCATCGCCAGCATCGCACCGAACAGGATCTGAATCGCCAGGATCACCAGCAGCGGTTGCCCGTCCAGCAGGCTGAACAGCGGCACGGTCAGGCCAAGGAACAACAGCGATGCCACCACCAGCATGGTCTTGCGTCCAAACAGGTCAGACAGCCGCCCCATCAGGAAAACAAGGCCGATATAGGTGGCCAGCGACACCGTCGACGCAATGAATGAATCCCGCTCGCTCATGCCCATTTCAGTGGACAGATAGGTCGGCATGTAGCTGAGCAGCAAATAGAACGCCACCGCGTTGAGGCAGGTAACCCCCATGCCGATAGCCAGGCTGCGGCGATGCTGGCCGAGCAGTTCGCGCAAGGGCGCCGGAGCCATGCCGGCCTTGTTTTCCAGGCGCTGCTCCATTTCCAGGAACTTGGGCGTGTCCTGCAAGCTGATGCGGATATAGCGCCCCACCAGGCCAAATGGCGCCGCCAGCAGGAACGGCAGGCGCCAGCCCCAGCTGTGCAAGGCTTCACTGCTGAGCCCTTCATGCAACAGCGCGACGAACGCTGCCCCGAACAACAGGCCCGCCGCGGTACTGGCCGGCACAATGCTGGTGTACAAGCCACGCCGGCCCGGCGGCGCGTACTCGGCCAGGAACGCTGCTGCACCAGCATACTCACCCGAAGCGGAAAACCCCTGCACCAGGCGAATCAACAACAGCAGCGCCGGCGCCCATAGACCGATCTGGGCGTAACCGGGTAGCAAGCCGATGCAGAAGGTGGACAGCGACATGATCAGGATCGACCACGACAGCGCCGTGCGCCGGCCATACCGGTCGCCGAAATGGCCCCAGACGATGCCGCCCAATGGGCGTACCAGAAACGACAGGGCGAACACTGCAAAGGTTGCCAACAGGCCGGTGGCCTTGTCGGCCTGCGGGAAGAAGGTGGCGGCGATGATGGTGGCCAGGTAGCCATAGGCTGCGTAGTCGAACCATTCGACGAAGTTGCCCATGAAACTGGCCCGGGCAGCCCTGCGCAGGGCTTGGCGTTCGGCGCTGTGCGAAACGCCAGCGACGGCGGATGGGTCAAGGGTGGTGCTGGACATGACGGGTACCCCATGGTTGTTCTAATTGGAGGCAGGGTGTGGTGGTCATACGGGATATTGTTGTTGTGTGTAGTGGCTTTGGCGCCGACACACCGGCGCCCACAGGGCGCTGGGGTGCCGGCGATGAAGCCGGCATCAGTCTTATTTGCGAATGATGTTGTGCTCCGGCCCATACGGGAACCGGGTGATGTTTTCGGCACCGCTGTCGTTGACGATTAGGATGTCATGCTCGCGATAGCCACCGGCCCCAGGCCGCCCTTCGGGCAGCATGATCATCGGCTCGATCGACACCACCATCCCCGGCTCCAGCACTGTGTCGATGTCTTCACGCAGTTCAAGCCCGGCCTCGCGGCCGTAGTAATGGCTCAAGGTGCCGAATGAGTGGCCATAGCCGAAGGTGCGGTATTGCAGCAGGTCATGGCGCAGGAAAATGTCATTCAGTTCACGGGCAATGTCGCTGCAGCGCATGCCTGGGCGCACCAGTTTCAGCCCGGCTTCGTGCACCTCGACGTTGGCCTGCCATAGCCGCAAGTGCGCCTCCGGGCAGTGGTCGAGGAACAGCGTACGCTCCAGTGCGGTGTAGTAACCGGCGATCATCGGGAAGCAGTTGAGGCTCAGGATCTCCCCCTTGCCGACCCGGCGGCTGGTGACCGGGTTGTGTGCACCGTCGGTGTTGAGCCCGGACTGGAACCAGGTCCAGGTGTCCATCAGTTCGGCATCCGGGAAGCGTCGGGCAATCTCGCGCACCATCGCCTGGGTCGCGTGCAGCGCCACCTCGTACTCTGGCACCTGGTCGCGCAGTGCCTCGACCACCGCAGCCCCGCCGATATCGGCTACCTGCGCACCGTGGCGGATCAGCGCCTGTTCCTCGGCCGACTTGATCATGCGCATGCGCATGCAGGGTGCGCCAATATCCACCAGTTCGGCTTTCGGATAGCAGGCCGCGAACTTGGCGTGGTTCTGCAGGTTGAGGTGGTCGTACTCCACCCCGATGCGCGAGGCCAGGGGCAACGCCTGCTGGATCGCGACGAAGTAGTTGTCACGTTGCCAGTCGGTGTAGACGATGTTGTCGGTACCGACCGTACGCCGCCACGGTTGCCCGCCATCGATATTGGCGCTGACCGAGACAACCTTGTCCTGGGTAACGACCAGCGCATAGGGGCGGCCGAACGAGCAATAGAGGAAGTCGCTGTAGTAGTTGACGTTGTGGTACGAGGTGAAAATGGCCGCTTCGATGTCGTGTTCCGCCATGTACGCCCGCAGCCGGGCGTGGCGGGCGGCATATTCCTGGGCAGAAAAGGTCGGCTGCACCTTGTTGCCGTTGCGGATTTTCAGGGTCTTGGGCATTTGCATGGTCGGGTTTCCTTGTCGTTGTGAGCACGCTGTTCAGGCCGGCCGCCTGAGAAGCATTGCAACAGAACCGACAAGGGCACTTTTGTATCTATCCGACCTGGAATTGGCGGGATCGCCAATGGCAACGGGGGCTGCCCGGCAGCCCCCGCAGGTTCCTCACTTCAGGTCAAAACGGTCCAGTTCCATGACCTTCTCCCAGGCGGCAACGAAATCGCGCGCGAACTTGGCGCCGCCATCACTGCTGCCGTACACCTCGCTCAACGCCCGCAATTGCGCATGCGACCCAAACACCAGGTCAACGCGGCTTGCGCTCCATTTCACTTGCCCGCTCTTGCGGTCGCGGCCTTCGAACGCTTCGTTGTCTGCCGAAGTCGGCTTCCACTCCACGCCCATGTCCAGCAGGTTGCGGAAGAAATCGTTGCTCAGGGTACCGACCTTGTCGGTGAACACGCCCTGTTGACTCCCCGCATGGTTGGCACCCAACACGCGCAGCCCGCCGATCAGCACGGTCATTTCCGGCGCGGTCAAGGTCAACAGCTGCGCCTTGTCCAGCAACAACTTCTCGGCTTTGACGCTGTAGCGGCCCTTGCTGAAATTTCGGAAACCATCCGCCAGCGGCTCCAGCACGGCGAACGATTCCACGTCGGTCTGTGCCTGCGTAGCATCGGCACGGCCCGGGCGAAACGCCACGCTCAGGTCATGACCGGCGTCCTTGGCGGCCTTCTCCACGGCAGCGGCACCGGCCAGCACGATCAAGTCGGCCAGGGAAATGTGCTTGCCGCTGGCAGCGAACTCGGCCTGGATGTGCTCAAGCGCGGCAACGACCTTGCCGGTGCCCTGGTTGGCCACCCAGTCTTTTTGCGGTGCCAGGCGCAAACGACCACCGTTGGCACCGCCGCGCTTGTCAGAGCCCCGGAAGGTCGATGCTGCAGCCCAGGCCGTGGCCACCAGCTCGCCCACGCTCAGGCCCGTGGCCAGCACCTTGGCCTTGAGCGCGGCAATGTCCTGCTCGCCCACCAGCGGGTGGTCGACTGGCGGGATCGGGTCTTGCCACAGCAGCTCTTCATTGGGCATTTCCGGGCCCAGGTAGCGCGCCAGCGGGCCCATGTCGCGGTGGATCAGCTTGTACCAGGCGCGGGCGAAAGCATCTGCCAGTTGCTCAGGGTTGTCCTTGAAGCGCTTGGCGATAGGCCCATAGACCGGGTCGAAGCGCAGCGCCAGGTCAGACGTGAGCATCGACGGCGCGTGGCGTTTGGCCGGGTCGTGGGCATCCGGTACGGTGCCCGCGCCTTTGCCTTCTTTCGGTGTCCACTGGTGGGCACCTGCGGGGCTTTTGGTCAGCTCCCACTCGAAGTCGAACAGGTTGTTCAGGTACTCGTTGCTCCACTTCGTCGGCGTCGAAGTCCAGGTCACTTCAAGGCCGCTGGTGATGGTGTCGCCGCCTTTGCCGGTACCCAACCTGTTGGCCCAGCCCAGGCCCTGCAGCTCCAGCCCAGCGGCTTCCGGCTCGGGGCCGACATTGTCGGCCGGGCCGGCACCGTGGGTCTTGCCGAAGGCATGGCCGCCGGCGATCAGCGCCACGGTTTCTTCATCGTTCATGGCCATGCGGCCAAAGGTTTCACGGATGTCCCTGCCCGAGGCGACCGGGTCGGGGTTGCCCTCCGGCCCTTCCGGGTTCACGTAGATCAGGCCCATCTGCACGGCGGCCAGCGGGTTTTCGAGGTTACGCTCGCCACCGAGGTCTCGGCTTTGTTCCTGCGGGTGCTTGGCGGGCTCTGCCACCAGGTCCCCTTGCCCGGGCGGCTGGGCCTTGACCTGCTCCTTGCCATAGCGGGTATCGCCACCCAGCCAGACCTTTTCCGAGCCCCAGTAGACATCTTCGTCCGGCTCCCACACATCGGCGCGGCCGCCAGAGAAGCCGAAGGTCTTGAAGCCCATCGACTCCAGCGCCACATTGCCCGTGAGCACGATCAGGTCGGCCCAGGAAATCTTGTTGCCATACTTTTGCTTGATCGGCCACAGCAGGCGCCGGGCCTTGTCCAGGCTGACGTTGTCTGGCCAGCTGTTGAGCGGTGCGAAGCGTTGCTGGCCAGAGCCTGCGCCACCGCGGCCATCGGCAATGCGGTAGGTGCCGGCGCTGTGCCAGGCCATGCGGATGAACAGCGGGCCGTAGTGGCCGAAATCGGCCGGCCACCAGTCCTGCGAATCGGTCATCAACGCGGTCAGGTCTTGCTTCAGGGCCTGGAAATCCAAGCTTTTGAAGGCCTTGGCATAGTCGAAGTCCGGGTCCATCGGGTCAGACTTGGACGAGTGCTGGTGCAGAATTCTGAGGTTGAGCTGGTCAGGCCACCAGTCACGGTTGGTGGTGCCGCCACCTGCGGTTTGATGGAACGGGCATTTCGATTCATTCGACATCTGCGGGTACCTTTAGGTCGATTATCCAGATTTCCGGTCTGTGCCAGATGTTCGCTCAGCCGAGCAGGCGCGCGTGCCTTGCCTGATCAGGTGTAAACGGGGGCTTGCGAAGCTGTCACAACAGGTGGGTGCGGTCTTGCACGGGGGTGCTGCCCCCACCGGTGCGCGGAATTCGCGGGGCCAGGAGAAAGACTAGCCGAGCCTGAGCGCAGGTCTAATAGAGCGGCTGTTTGGCCGCGATAGGTTGGCTCTTTCTGCGCCGCAGCGTCAGCCACCAGGCCGCCGGCACATCCATACAAGGCACGACGCGGCGGCCCATGCTTCAATACAGCGCAAAACCCTTAGCTCCGGAACCCAAGCCTCATGAACCGCAACGACCTGCGCCGCGTCGACATGAACCTGCTGGTGCTGTTCGAAGCCTTGATGATCGAACGCAACCTCACCCGCGTCGGTGAAAAGCTGTTCATCACCCAGTCCACCGTCAGCGCCGCCCTCGCCCGCCTGCGCGAACTGTTCGACGACCCCCTGCTGATCCGCAACGGGCGCGCCATGGAGCCCACGCCACGGGCGATGCAGATCTTCGCGGAGCTGGGCCCGGCCATGGATGTGATTTCCGCGGCCATCAGCCGCGCCCGCGAGTTCGACCCGGCCAGCAGTTGCAACGTCTTCCGCCTGGGGCTTTCGGACGATGCCGAGTTCGGCCTGTTTCCGGCCTTGCTGCAGGCCCTGCGTGAAGAAGCGCCGGACATCAGCGTGGTGGTCCGGCGGGCCAACTTTCTGTTGATGCCGGGCTTGCTGGCCAGCGGGGAGATCTCGGTGGGGGTGAGCTACACCACCGACCTGCCGGCAACCGCCAAGCGCCGCAAGCTGCGCGATATCGGCGTGCGGGTGCTGCGCGCCGACGATCGGCCGGGGCCGCTGACACTCGACGAATACTGTGCCCGGCCGCATGTGATGGTGTCGTTTTCCGGTGACATGAGCGGCAACATCGACCTCGACCTGGCGCGGATCGGTCGATCCCGCAAAGTGGTGCTGGCCGTGCCGCAGTTCGGCAGCCTGCGCGCCCTGCTGCGCAACACCGAACTGATCGCCACGGTACCTGATTACGCTGCCTGTGCACTGGTCGAGGACAGTTGTCTACGCGCCGACCCTGCACCGTTCGAGATCACCGAGGCCGAACTGTCGATGGTCTGGAGTGGCGCCCAGGACAACGACCCGGCCGAGCGCTGGCTGCGCGAGCGCATCATGCAGTTCATGGCCAGCCAGCCTTGACGATGGCCAGGCTTACTTGCCCCGCTGCATCCACGCCGCCCCCAGGCCGCTGAGGCAGATCACCGCGATACCCACCAGGCTCAAGGTATCCGGTACCTGGCTGTACACCACCAAGCCAAGCAAGCCGGCGAACACGATCTGGCAATAGCTGAACGGTGCCAGCAACGCGGGTGCCGCATGGCGGAATGCCTGGGTCAGCAACAGGTGCGCGGTCATGCCGAAACCGCCCAGCGCCAACATCAGCAAGGCATGGTCCCAGCGCGGCACTTCCCAGAAGAACGGCACCAGCGCACTCATCGCCAGCGTATTGCACAGCCCCGCATAGAAGTTGCTGGTGGTGGGGCTGTCATGCGCGGCCAGGATACGCGTCAGCAACTGATAGAAGCAGAAGCCCAACGCCGAGCCGAAAGGGTACAGAATCGCCGGGGTAAACATGGCCCCACCCGGGTGCACCACCACCAGCACGCCGATGAAACCCAGCACCACCGCCACCCACTGCGCCACGGTAACCCGCTCTTTGAGCAATGGCGCCGACAGTGCGGTGACCAGCACCGGGGCCAGGAAGTTGACCGCCGTTGCCTCGGCCAGTGGCAGGTACTGCAAGCCCGTGGTGAACAGCAGGCTGGTGCTCAGCAGGCTCAGGGCACGCAGGGTCTGCAACAGCGGGCGGCGGGTACGCAGGACGTTCAGGCCGGCCTTGGGCAGGAAAATGCCGGCCATCAGCAGGGTATGCACCACATAGCGCGCCCATACCACCATCACGATCGGGTACAGGCCGCCGAGGAATTTGGACAAGGCATCGTGGCTGGCGAACAGGAACGTCGCAACCACCACCAGGGCGATGCCACGCAAGGGTTTGTTGACGCCGGACAACGGTGTACTGGAACTCATGGCTCTCTCGATGACGACGCCGCCGTAGGCCGCGCCAGGGGGATGACCGCGCAGGCGGAGCCTGGCGGATGCAACAGCTGGGATTCTAGAAGAGATGCCGCAACATAAGGAAGTTCATTTGCCCCAGGCCGGGGCCGAACGCATTTTCCGTTCGCTGATCGACCACTTTGCGCGCCGCGCGCATGGCCCGTGCCGCAGTGATCATCGACCATGGGGCCTCACCCGGCACACTGTAAAAGGAATTGACATGCAAAGGCTCACAACCCGTAACGGCCTGAAACTGCCTGCCCTGGGCCTGGGCACCTGGCCAATGACCGGCAGCGCGTGCACCCAGGCCGTGCGCCAGGCATTGGAGTTAGGCTACCGGCACATCGACACGGCCACCGCCTACGAGAACGAAGCCGCCGTCGGCCAGGCCCTGCGCGACAGCGACGTCCCGCGCGAGCAGGTCCACCTGACCACCAAAGTCTGGTGGGACCGGCTGCAACCCAAGGCCATGCGCGCGTCGCTGGAAGCCAGCCTGCGGGCACTGGGTACCGAGCAGGTGGACCTGTTCCATATTCACTGGCCCGGCCAGCATGAAGACCTGGCCCGCAGTATCGAGACCTTGGTAGCCCTGCGTGAAGAAGGCAAGGCACGCCACATTGGTGTGGCCAACTTCCCCTTGGGCTTGCTACGCGAGGTCGTGGAACAGCACGGGGCGCCGTTGTCGGCGATCCAGGTGGAGTACCACGTGCTGCTCGGCCAGCAGCCGCTGCTCGATTACGCCCGTAGCCATGATCTGCTGCTCACCGCCTATACCCCGCTGGCCCGCGGCCAGGCGGCAGCGCACCCGGTGATCCAGGCGATTGCCGGCAAGCACGGCGTACTGCCCAGCCAGGTGGCGCTCAAATGGTTACTGGACCAGGACGGTGTGGCGGCGATCCCCAAGGCCAGCAGCCGCGAAAACCAGTTGGCCAACCTGGCGGCGCTGAACCTGCAACTGGATGACGAGGACCGCGCTGCGATTGCCGAACTACCGAAAGACCAGCGTGTGGTCAGCCCGCCCTTTGCCCCGGACTGGAATAGCTGACCGGGGGCCACGCCGGTGGCGCTCAGTGCCGGGCGCCACTCACCAGGTAATTGAGCAATGCGGGCTCATCTGCCAGGTCAATGGCCGCACTGGGCGGTGCCGTCAATCCTGCTCGGCAAACGCCTGCCCGGCATCCCAGCCACCGCCTAGCGCGGCCACCAGTTGCACACTGGCCACCAAGCGCCCTTGCAGCAGGTTCAGCACACTGCGCTCGTTACTCAGCGCCGTGGCCTGCACGTTGACGACGTCCAGGTAACCGATCAAGCCTGCGCGGTACTGGTTTTCGGTCAGGCGCAGCGACTCACGGGCGGCATCCAGCGCCTCCTGGCGCACCACCGCTTCATCACCGTAGACCTTCAACTGCACCAGCAGGTTTTCCACTTCCTTGAAGCTGTCCAGCACGGTCTGCCGGTACTGCGCCACGGTCTGGTCATACACTGCCACGGTGCGGTCAACCTCGGCGCTGCGCTTGCCGGCGTCGAACAGGGTCAGCGCCAGTTGCGGCCCCACCGACCAGTAGCGGTTGGGCAATTCGATCCAGTTGTTGAAACTGCTGCTGGAATACCCCCCATTCATGCTCAGGCTGAGGTCCGGGAAGTACGCCGCCCGCGCCACGCCGATATTGGCGTTGGCAGCCATTACATTGCGCTCGGCCGCAGCAATGTCTGGCCGACGCTCGAGCAATTGCGAAGGCAGTGACACCGGAATGCGCGGCAGCGCGGGGATAGCCTTGCTGTCGGCCAGGTTGAAGTCGGCCGGGGGCTTGCCCAGCAACACCGCAATGGCGTTCTCGAACTGCGCACGCTGCCAGATCAGGTCGATCAGGTCAGCCTGGGTGCTTTTCAGCTGGGTGCGCGCCTGGGCAACCGCATCGGGGCCGGCAACGCCGGCGCGGTACTGGTTTTCATTCATCCGCAACGAACGCTGGTAAGCGGCCACGGTCGCCTCGAGCAAGCGCTTCTGCTCGTCGATCACCCGCAGTTGCAGGTAGTTCTGCACCAGTTCCGATTGCTGGCTCAAGCGGATCGAGGCGAGGTCGGCGAGGCTGGCTTGGGCACTGGCCTGGTTGGCACTCAGGGTTTCCCGCAACTTGCCCCACAGGTCGATTTCCCAGCTCACGCCCAACTGCGCATTGTAGGTGTCGCGTATGCCGCTGCTGTTGTTGGACAGGCTGGAGCTGGAGCTGCCAGTACCCTGCGCCGAGCGGTTCTTGCTGGCGCTCAGGTCAAGGCTGGGGAACAGCGACGCACGGCTGCTGCGCACCAGCGCCTGGGCCTGGCGGTACTGGGCTTCGGACTGCGCCACGGTCTGGTTGCTGCGGTTCAGTTCCTCGACCAGCGCATTGAGCCCGGCGTCGCCATAGATTTCCCACCAGGCGCCACGGGCGATGGCATCGGACGGTGTGGCCTGGGTCCAGCCCTCGGCGTGTTTGAACTGCGCCGCCGTGCTGTCCAGCGCCGGGCGCTGGTAGTCCGGGCTCAGGGTGCAGGCACTGAGCATGGCCACGCACATCCCGGCGCTGAGCAGGCGCGAGCCACGCCCGCGGGTCAACGCCTGCAGGCCACGATGCAGTGGGGAGTGGGCAAATGTCATAGCGGGGTTTCCATGGCGGCGTCGGTGCGCACACCGCGCCAACGGTTGAAGCGGTGGCGCAGGCGGTCGAGGTACAGATAGACCACCGGCGTCGTGTAAAGGGTCAGGATCTGGCTGAACACCAGGCCACCGATGATGGTCAGGCCCAGCGGCTGGCGCATTTCGGCGCCTTCGGCCTGGCTCAGCAGCAGCGGCAAGGCACCGAGGATGGCCGCCAAGGTGGTCATCAGGATGGGCCGCAGGCGCAGCAGGCACGCGCGGCGAATCGACTCCTCCGGAGACAGGCCCTGATGACGCTCAAGCTGCAGGGCCAGGTCGATCATCAGGATGGCGTTCTTCTTCACCACACCAATCAGCAGGAACAACCCCAGCAGCGAGATCAGGCTGAACTCGCCACCGGTCAGGTACAGCGCCAGCAAGGCCCCGACGCCGGCCGACGGCAACGTGGAGAGAATGGTCAGCGGGTGAATGTAGCTTTCATACAGAATACCCAGCACCAGGTACACCAGCAGCAATGCACCCAGGATCATGAACGGCTGGCCCTGCTGGGTCTTGGCAAAGGCATCGGCGCTACCGCCGAGCTTGGCGATCACCCCCTCCGGCAGGCCCAGGGCCGCCACTGCCCGCTCCACTGCGGCCAAGGCCTGGTCGGGGCTATAGCCTTCGGCAATGTCGAAGGCGATGTCTTCGGCAGCGAACTGGCCTTCGTGGCTGACCCTGTCGTTGGCCAGGGTATTTTCGTAGTGGGCGATGGTCGACAACGGCACCCGGGCACCGTCCGCGGTGATCACCTGCACTTGTTCGAGGGTACTGGGGTCCCAGGCGTATTTCGGGTTGATTTCCAGCACCACCTGGTACTGGTTGAGGCTGTCGTAGATGGTGGAAATCTGGCGCTGGCTGTAGGCGTTGTTCAGCACCGTGGTGACCATGTCCATGTCGATCCCCAGCCGCTTGGCCTGGTCGCGGTCCACCACCAGCGTCACCTGCTGGGTGCCACCCCCATCGCGGGCGTCGATGGCAGTCAGCTGCGGCAGCGCGCGCAGCGCCGCCACCACCTTCGGGAACCACTCGCGCAACGCCGCCAGGTCGCCGCTTTGCAGGGTGTACAGGTACTGCGACGAGGTCTGGTCACGCCCGCCGCCCCCCAATTGCAAGTCCTGGTCGGCCATCAGGAACAGCCGCCCACCCGGCACCTTGGGCATCTCTTTGCGCAGGCGCTCGATCACTTTTTGCGCGTCCAGCTTGCGCTCGCTGATCGGCTTCAGGCGCACCAGTATCATGGCATTGTTGGTGCCGCTGTTGCCGCCGATGAAGCCGGCAACGCTCTGCACCGCGGGGTCGGCGAGCAAGGCGCGACGGTAGGTTTCCATCTTCGGCTGCATCACGCTGAACGACAGGCCATCGTCACCGCGGATAAAGCCCATCAGTTGGCCGGTGTCCTGCTGAGGCATCAGCGTCTTGGGCACCACCACATACAACGCGATATTCAGGCCAATGGTCGCCAGCAGGCTGAACAGGGTCAGGCGCTTGTGGCGCAGGGCCCAACCCAGGCTGCGGTCATAGGCGTCGACCATGCGCAGGTGGAGCTTGTCGCTCCAGCGTTGCAGGCGGGTCTGCTCGGCGTTGTGCGGCCTGAGCCAGCGCGCGCAGAGCATCGGCGTAAGGGTCAACGACACCACCAGCGACACGATGATTGCCGCCGCCAAAGTGATGGAAAATTCCTGGAACAGGTTGCGCACGATGCCGCCCATGAACAGGATGGAAACGAACACCGCCACCAGCGAGACGTTCATCGACAGCAAGGTGAAGCCGACTTCCTTGGCACCCAGGAAGGCCGCCTTCATGGGCGGCTGGCCGTCTTCGATGTGCCGGGAAATGTTCTCCAGCACCACG
>NZ_BCBD01000160.1:0-12457 GCF_001320345.1 Pseudomonas sp. NBRC 111127
GAGGGGAGGGGCTTGCAGGTGCTTGCCATGACATTTTCTATGCCCCAGGGGTTCGCCATGACAGTTGCAGCGCCTGTGAAATCGAGCGCCGCCCGCGCGGCGCATCGCCGGCAAGCCGGCTCCCACATCTGTTTCGGGCCAGTTACTCCTGCACCTAGGCGCGCGCACCCTTGGTGCATGGCTGGATGTTGATGAAAGGCAGAGGCGACACCTTCAATATCGAAGGGGACGAACAAGGCGCGCAGCGGTGAATTCACAGGAGAGACTGGCCCGAAACAGATGTGGGAGCCGGCTTGCCGGCGATGCGCCGCGCGGGCGGCGCTCGATCTCACAGGCGCTGGAAAACCCAAGGCATGCACCTGTCAGCTCTGATACCCATCCAAGGCATGCGCCTTTCAGCTCTGATACCCATCCAAGGCATGCTCCCTGATCTCCGGCAGATGAGCCTCCGCCGTGCCTATGGTAGAGTGGCGGCCTTTATCCGAAGGGGCGTTTACTGTGTGGGAATTGGTCAAGTCCGGTGGTTGGATGATGCTGCCGATCATTCTGAGCTCCATCGCTGCCATGGCTATCGTCATCGAGCGCCTGTGGACCCTGCGCGCCAGCCGCGTCACCCCGCCACACTTGCTCGGCCAGGTCTGGATATGGATCAAGGACAAGCAACTCACCAGTGACAAGCTCAAGGCGCTGCGCGCCGATTCGCCACTGGGTGAGATCCTCGCCGCGGGCCTGGCCAATTCGCGCCATGGCCGCGAAATCATGAAAGAGTGCATCGAAGAGGCGGCTTCGCGCGTTATCCACGAGCTGGAGCGCTACATCAGCACCCTCGGCACCATCGCCGCCATGGCCCCGCTGCTGGGCCTGCTGGGCACCGTGCTGGGCATGATCGACATCTTCAGTGCCTTCATGGGCACGCAGATGACCGCCAACGCCGCGGTACTGGCCGGTGGTATTTCCAAGGCCCTGGTCACCACGGCGGCGGGCCTGATGGTTGGTATTCCGGCGGTGTTCTTCCACCGTTTCCTGCTGCGCCGCATCGATGAACTGGTGGTGGGCATGGAGCAGGAGGCGATCAAGCTGGTGGAAGTGCTGCAGGGCGACCGCGAAGTGGAAGTGGCCGGAGGCAAGGCGTGAAGTTCCGGCGCAATCGCCAGCGGGAGAACGTCGACATCAACCTGGCGTCGCTGATCGACGTGGTGTTCGTGCTGCTGCTGTTCTTCGTGGTCACCACCACCTTCACCCGTGAAACGCAGCTGCGGGTCGAGCTGCCGGAGGCCGCCAGTGCCGAGCAGGCGCCGGCCGACCAGGGCAAGCTGGTGGAAATCACCATCAGCGCCGAAGGCGTGTACTCGGTGAACAACCACCTGCTGCCCAAGAGCGACCTGGCCACCCTGAGCGAGGCCATCGAGCGTGAGTCGGGTGGTGACAACAAGCTGCCGCTGGCCATCAGTGCCGATGGCAAGACCCCGCACCAGGCTGTGGTCACTGCGATGGATGCTGCCGGCAAGCTCGGCTTCAGCCAACTGCGCATGACCACCGTCGAGGCGGCCCAGGGCACGCCCTGATGGCTATCGCCGACCGCCTGCTCGCCGCCTGGTACGCCGGGCACCCGGCGCTGGCGCTGCTGCGCCCGCTGGAGGCGTTGTACCGCCGCGTGGTCACGCGCAAGCGCGCGCGCTTTCTACAGGGCAAAAGTGCCAGCTACCGCGCACCGGTGCCGGTCATCGTGGTGGGCAATATCACCGTGGGTGGCACCGGCAAGACACCGATGATTCTCTGGCTGATCGAGCATTGCCGCCAGCAGGGGCTGAACGTCGGCGTGGTCAGCCGTGGCTATGGCGCCAAACCGCCGCAGTTGCCGTGGCGGGTGCTGGCCGACCAGTCGGCCGAACAGGCCGGGGACGAACCGCTGCTGATCGTGCAGCGCAGCGGGGTACCGCTGATGATCGACCCGGATCGCGCCCGCGCCGTGCAGGCCCTGCTGGCCAGTGAACCGTTGGACCTGATCCTGTGTGATGACGGCATGCAGCACTACCGCCTGGCACGTGACCTGGAGCTGGTCCTGATCGATGCCGCGCGTGGCCTGGGCAACGGCCGCTGCCTGCCGGCCGGCCCGCTGCGCGAGCCTGCCGAACGCCTGCAGGGCGCCGACGCGGTGCTGTTCAATGGTGCCGGCGAAGACCGTGCCGGTGGCTTTGGCCTGCGCCTTCAGCCATCCGCACTGGTCAACCTGCGCAGCGGCGAGCGCCGCGCACTCGACCATTTTCCCGCCGGCCAGCCCCTGCACGCGGTGGCCGGTATCGGCAACCCGCAACGTTTCTTCAATACCCTGCTGGGGCTAAACTGGCAGCCGCTGCCGCACCCTTTTGCCGACCATGCACAATTCAGCGCCCGGAGCCTGGCCTTCAGCCCACCGCTACCGCTGGTCATGACCGAGAAGGACGCCGTGAAATGCCGCGCCTTCGCCGCCGACGACTGGTGGTACCTGGCTGTCGAAGCACAGCCCACGCCGGCATTCAGCGCCTGGTTCGACAGCCAGCTGCAGCGTTTGCTGCACCAGCCCTGAGCCCGTTTTCATTTCTGGCCATCTGGCCTAAAGGAAGCCTTCAATGGACACCAAACTGCTCGATATCCTCGCCTGCCCGATCACCAAGGGCCCGCTCAAGCTCAGCGCCGACAAGACCGAGCTGATCAGCAAGGGGGCCGGCCTGGCCTACCCGATTCGCGACGGTATCCCGGTCATGCTGGAGAGCGAGGCACGTACCCTGACCGACGACGAGCGCCTGGACAAATGAGCCTTGACTACACCGTGGTGATTCCTGCCCGCCTGCGTTCCACGCGCTTGCCAGGCAAGCCGCTGCTGGCCATCGCCGGCAAACCGATGGTGCAACATGTATGGGAGCAGGCGCGCAAAAGCGCGGCCAGCCGCGTGGTCATCGCTACCGACGATGCCAGCATCTTCGAAGCTTGCCAGGCCTTTGGCGCTGAAGTGCTGATGACCCGTGTCGACCATGAGTCGGGTACCGACCGCCTGGCTGAAGTGGCGACGCAACTGGGCCTGGCGGCCGATGCCATCGTGGTCAACGTGCAGGGTGACGAGCCGCTGATCCCGCCGGTGATCATCGACCAGGTAGCTGCCAACCTGGCTGCCCACCCGCAAGCGGCCATCGCCACCCTGGCCGAGCAGATCCATGAGCCGGAAACCGTGTTCAACCCCAATGCGGTGAAGGTGGTCAGCGACAAGCACGGCCTTGCCCTGAGCTTCAGCCGGGCGCCGCTGCCGTGGGCGCGTGACACATTCGCCAAAGGCCAGGACCAGTTGCCAGCCGGCGTGCCTTACCGCCGCCATATCGGCATGTACGCCTACCGCGTGGGCTTCCTCCACGACTTCGTCAGCTGGGGCCCCTGCTGGCTGGAGCAGACCGAAGCCCTGGAGCAGTTGCGTGCCCTGTGGCACGGTGTGCGCATCCACGTCGAGGACGCGATCGAGGCGCC
Organism: Pseudomonas sp. NBRC 111127; assembly: GCF_001320345.1. Taxonomy (NCBI): domain Bacteria; kingdom Pseudomonadati; phylum Pseudomonadota; class Gammaproteobacteria; order Pseudomonadales; family Pseudomonadaceae; genus Pseudomonas; species Pseudomonas sp. NBRC 111127. The sequence goes on from NZ_BCBD01000160.1 coordinate 3,496, forward strand.
TGCCGTGGGTGTAGACACCGCAGAAGACCTGGAGCGCGTACGGCGCTTGCTGGAGGCCTGATGCGCGTACTGTTCGTGTGCCTGGGCAACATTTGCCGCTCGCCCACTGCCGAAGGCGTGCTGCGCCACCAGCTGCAGGCCGCCGGGCTCGCCGACCGCGTGCAGGTGGCCTCCGCGGGTACGGGCGACTGGCATGTTGGCAAACCGCCCGACAGCCGCACCTGCAAGGCGGCGCTGGCGCGTGGCTATGACTTGTCCAGGCAACGCGCGCAGCAGGTCAAGCAGCGGCATTTCGCCGAATACGACCTGGTGCTGGCCATGGACGAGAGCAACCTTCGCGACCTGCGTGCCCTGCGCCCGCCAACGGCGACGGGCGAGCTTGACCTGTTCCTGCGCCGCTATGGTGCGGCATTGGATGAAGTGCCTGACCCGTACTACGGCGGCGCCGATGGCTTCGAGCAGGTACTCGACCTGATCGAATCGGCCTGCCAGGCGCTGGTGCTGGAAATCAAGGGGCGGTTATGACCGGGCAATGGCAGGAGCAGGTATCGCTCAAGCCTTACAACACCTTCGGCATCGACGTGAAGGCGCGTTATTTCAGCCAGGCCCGCAATGACCTGCATGTGCGCCAGGCGCTGAGCCAGGCTCAGCGCCTGGCGTTGCCAGTGCTGGTGATTGGGGGCGGCAGCAACCTGCTGCTGACGCGCGATATCGATGCGCTGGTCTTGCACATGGCCAGCCAGGGCCGCCGGGTGCTCAGTGATGACGGCGAGCATGTGGTGGTCGAAGCCGAGGCCGGCGAGCCCTGGCACCCGTTCGTGCAGTGGACCCTGGCGCAGGGTTTTTGCGGCTTGGAGAACCTCAGCCTGATCCCTGGCACCGTGGGCGCTGCACCCATGCAGAACGTGGGTGCCTACGGGGTGGAGATCAAGGACGTGTTCGTCGGCCTTACGGCCCTGGACCGCGAGACGGGCGAGCTGCGCGACTTCGCGCTGGCGGACTGTGCCTTCGGTTACCGCGACAGCGTATTCAAGCGTAACCCAGGCCGGTGGTTGATCCTGCGGGTGCGGTTTGCCTTGAGCCGTACCCTGCACGCGCACCTGGACTACGGCCCGGTCCGCCAGCGCCTGGCAGAGCAGGGCGTGACCGAACCGACGGCGCAGGCGATCAGCGATGCGATCTGCAGCATTCGCCGCGAAAAGCTGCCAGACCCGGCCGAGCTGGGTAATGCCGGAAGCTTCTTCAAGAACCCGGTGGTTTCGGCCGAATGCGTGGCGCGCATCTGTGCGCAGTACCCCGGCGTGGTCGCCTATCCGCAGGCTGACGGTCAGGTAAAGCTGGCCGCAGGCTGGTTGATCGAGCAGGCAGGCTGGAAGGGCTATCGCGAGGGTGATGCCGGGGTGCATCGCTTGCAGTCGCTGGTGCTGGTCAACCATGGCCAGGCGAGCGGGGCGCAGATGCATGCGCTGGCGCGACGGATCCAGGCCGATATCCTCGAACGGTTCGGCGTTGAGCTGGAGATGGAGCCTAACCTGTACTGAATTAGAGGGCGGTGCAGAACCTGTAGGAGCGGCCTTGTGTCGCGATGGGGCGCGTAGCGGCCCCAGATTTCAGCGTCAATGCAAATATTCCTGGGGCCGCTTTGCGCCCCATCGCGACACAAGGCCGCTCCTACAAAGGGCAGCGCCGGCGCTGACATAAAGTGATAGGCCAAGAAAAAGCCCCGCCAGTTCGCACTGGCGGGGCTTTTTCATTCAGCCTTGGCTATCAACCATGATGAGGCTTTTGCTCATCGGCGGTTTCCAGGGCTGGCTCGCCAGTGGCTGCAGCAGCTTCCTGCGCGGCTTTGGCGGCAGCCTCGGCCTCACGTTTGCGGCGGCGAACTTCACGCGGGTCATTCGGCGCACGCCCGTTGGCCAGCATGACAGTGGCAGGCTCTACCACAGCTGGGGCCGCGACCGGCGCAGGCTCGACAACCACAGGTGCAGGCTCGGCCACTACTTCTGGCTGGGCTTCGGCAACCGGGGCAGGCTGTTCGGCAGCCGGCGCAGCCTCGAGCACGGTCGGGGCCTGCTCGATTTCACCGGCTTCGACAGCTGGCGCTTCTACCGGGGCTTCGACAGCCACGGTCGGCTCGACAACAGGCGCTTCTTCGACGACCGGTTGTGGCGCGACTTCGACCACAGGCTCGGCAGTTGCCTCGACCACGGCCACAGGCTCGCTGACCGGCTGCTCGACCACTGGGGCCACGGCCACTTCTTCAACCTTGGTGACAACTTCGACTTGCTCGAGCTTTTCAGCCTGCTCAACCGGCTGGGCGGCTTCGCTGTTGTCGGTTGCTGCAGCGGCAACGACGTCAGCGGTGGCGCGCTCGGCCTGTTGGTTGGCCTGGGCCTCGGCATCGCTGCTGATGTTGCTGGTAGCAACCGCTGCAGTTACAGCCAGGCCCGCCGCCAGTTCAGCACCCAGCTCGGTGGCCTGGTGCTGCTGTGGCTGTTCGTCGCTGCCTTCTTCTTCGCCGTCGATCAGCTCGCCATTGGCATTGCGCTGACGTTCACGACGGTTGCTGCGGCGACGCTGGCCACGCGAGCGGCGGCGCGGACGCTCGCCATCCGTGCCTTCCTGCTCGTCTTGCAGCTGTTCTTCGTTCGGCAGTTGCTCTTCGGCCAGCTCAGCAGCCTGTTCGGCCGCTTCTTCGGCAGCGCGTGGCTGACGTTCTTCACGGGGTGGGCGTGGGGCACGCTCTTCACGCGGGGCACGTTCTTCACGTGGAGCGCGCTCTTCGCGCGAGGCACGTTCTTCACGTGGAGCACGTTCTTCGCGCGGAGCACGCTCTTCACGCGGGGCGCGTTCTTCACGCGGTGCACGCTCTTCACGGGCTACGCGCTCTTCACGCGGCTGGCGCACTTCACGCTCGGCTGGCGGAGTGGCATCCAGCGGCTCGCGCAGTTCGCGCACGCGCTCTTCGCCACGGTTGCCACGGCGGTCTTCGCGTGGCTGGCGTGGGGCGCGTTCCTCACGTGGTGCACGCTCTTCGCGTGGTGCGCGCTCTTCACGTGGCGCACGTTCTTCACGCGGGGCGCGCTCTTCGCGTGGCGCACGTTCTTCACGCGCAGCGCGTTCCTCGCGTGGCTGACGCTCTTCGCGTGGTGCGCGTTCGGCACGCTCTTCACGTGGTTTACGCTCTTCGTCGCGGCGGCCATTGCGGTTGCGGCTTTGCTGACGGCCGTTGCGGCGTTCTTCGTTGCGTGGGCTGCGCTCGGCGGCCGGTTTCTCGGCGGCAGGGGCGACCGGGGCAGCGGCAGGCTCGTCCTTGCCGGCGAACAGGCTGACCAGCGACTTGACCAGGCCCTTGAACAGGCTTGGCTCCGGCGCGCTCGGCGCGGCGGCGGCCGGTGCAGGCTGCTGCTCTTCGGCGGCGGCCGGTACCGGTGCATTGGCGCGGGCCGGGGCGGTTTTCACGGCCGCTTCCTGGCGAACCAGGGTACGGGTGGCAGTCGGTTGTGGTGCTTCTTCGGTTTCGCTGGCGGCGATTTCGTAGCTGGACTGGTTGTTCAGCACTTCCGGGTTGTCGTCGCGCAGGCGCTGGACTTCGAAGTGCGGGGTTTCCAGGTGATCGTTCGGCAGGATGATGATGCGCGCACGGGTGCGCAGCTCGATCTTGGTGATGGAATTACGCTTTTCGTTGAGCAGGAACGCTGCTACCGGGATTGGCACCTGGGCACGCACTTCGGCGGTGCGGTCTTTCAGGGCTTCTTCTTCGATCAGGCGCAGGATGGCCAGCGACAGCGACTCGACGTCACGGATGATGCCGGTGCCGGAGCAACGTGGGCAGACGATGCCGCTGCTTTCACCCAGCGATGGGCGCAGGCGCTGACGGGACATTTCCAGCAGGCCAAAGCGCGAGATGCGGCCAACCTGCACGCGGGCGCGGTCGGCTTCCAGGCACTCACGCACGCGCTCTTCGACGGCGCGCTGGTTCTTGGCCGGGGTCATGTCGATGAAGTCGATGACGATCAGGCCGCCGATATCACGCAGGCGCAACTGGCGGGCGATTTCCTCGGCCGCTTCCAGGTTGGTCTGCAGGGCGGTTTCTTCGATGTCGCTGCCTTTGGTGGCGCGCGCCGAGTTGATGTCGATGGACACCAGGGCCTCGGTCGGGTCGATCACGATCGAGCCACCGGACGGCAGGTCGACCACGCGCTGGAAGGCGGTTTCGATCTGGCTTTCGATCTGGAAGCGGTTAAACAGCGGTACGCTGTCTTCGTAGAGCTTGACCTTGCTGGCGTACTGCGGCATCACCTGGCGGATGAAGGTCAAGGCTTCTTCCTGGGCGTCGATGCTGTCGATCAATACTTCGCCGATGTCCTGGCGCAGGTAGTCGCGGATGGCGCGAATGATGACGTTGCTTTCCTGGTAGATCAGGAACGGCGCGGCGCGGTCCAGGGACGCTTCCTTGATGGCGGTCCACAGTTGCAGCAGGTAGTCCAGGTCCCACTGCATTTCTTCGCTGCTGCGGCCCAGGCCGGCAGTGCGCACGATCAGGCCCATGTCGCCCGGTACGGTCAGGCCGTTCAGGGCTTCGCGCAGTTCGTTGCGCTCTTCGCCTTCGATGCGGCGCGAGATGCCACCGGCGCGCGGGTTGTTGGGCATCAGTACCAGGTAGCGGCCGGCCAGGCTGATGAAGGTGGTGAGGGCGGCACCTTTGTTGCCACGCTCTTCCTTCTCGACCTGAACGATGACTTCCTGGCCTTCGCTGAGCACCTCCTTGATGTTCACCCGGCCTTCCGGGGTTTTCTTGAAGTATTCGCGGGAGATTTCTTTCAGCGGCAGGAAGCCGTGACGTTCGGAACCGAAGTCGACGAAGGCGGCTTCGAGGCTGGGTTCGATGCGGGTGATCTTGCCTTTGTAGATGTTGGCCTTTTTCTGCTCACGCGCGCCGGACTCGATGTCCAGGTCGTAGAGACGTTGGCCGTCCACCAGGGCTACACGCAACTCTTCGGGTTGAGTTGCGTTAATCAGCATTCTTTTCATGTTGTACCGTCGGTTTCCGGGCTGCCGGAAACGGCGTTCGGCACACACGACGTCTCATGGTCGGTGCCAAGGTGCGCAAAGGGTGGCCGGGCCACCCCCGTGTCGAGCAACGTTCGGCACCAGCCGGTTGCCCAGCCTGCCGTTGTCGCGACGACGCGTCCTGTTTGCTGCGGTGCCAACAAGGCCCCGGTGGCTTCGAATGGGTATCCGAATCAACCAAGCGGGCCTTGTGCACTCAGTCAGGAGGAGGAATCAACCGTCAGCCGTGGACGCCCGGGGGCATCTGTTCAGGACCTTATCCGCTCACCAGCCTTCAATCGGCTGCTGGCCGGACGCGGTGCTACACGGTCCGAGGGCTGTGCATCTCCACCCTGCACGTATCCCTGATAATTCGGGTGCTGCCGCGCGCTGAATCCGCAACGGGTTGCATTTTTCGCCAGCTTCGAATGGGAAGCTGACGCCATTACATGTCCAAGGCTGTTGTTTCCGGAGCATTCGCCTTGCGTTGCGTGGAAGCGACGGGGCGGGCAGAGCTACAACGAAAAGAATCGGGTAAGCAGGTGAACAACCACACTTGTCGTTTTTTTCGGTCTTCTCTACACAGCGCTGGTGGCGATTCCAGGCAATTCGGTAAACTGGCGAAAACCCCGTAGGACGGCCTCGCGTCCTGGAGAATTGCGTAGGTCAGCAACCGGCCCAGGGCCTGGTTTTGCTGGCCTGCCACTTTTGGCGGCGTTCGCGACTATAGCAGCAATGATTAAGTGCTTCAATTCCATAAAAAATTGTTATGATTCCCGCCATGACGACCAATACCCCTCCGACTTCCGGCGTACAGCTGATCGAAGTCGCGCCGGAGCTTGCCGGCCAACGCATCGACAATTTCCTCATCACGGCGCTCAAGGGCGTGCCCAAGACCCTGGTCTACCGCATCCTGCGCAAGGGTGAGGTGCGGGTCAACAAGGGCCGCGTGAAACCCGAGTACAAGATCCAGGCCGGCGATATCGTGCGGGTGCCGCCCGTCCGCCTGCCGGAGCGCGACGAGCCGGCACCGGTCGCCCAGGGGCTGTTGCAGCGCCTGGAGGCGGCCATCGTCTATGAAGACAAGGCGCTGATCGTGATGAACAAGCCGGCCGGCATCGCCGTGCATGGCGGTAGTGGCCTGAGCTTCGGCGTGATCGAGGCGCTGCGCCAGCTGCGCCCTGACGCCAAGGAGCTGGAGCTGGTGCACCGCCTGGACCGCGACACCTCCGGCCTGCTGATGATCGCCAAGAAGCGCAGCATGTTGCGCCACCTGCATGCGGCGCTGCGCGGTGATGGCGTGGACAAGCGCTACATGGCATTGGTGCGGGGCCACTGGCCCACGGCCAAGAAACAGGTCAACGCGCCCCTGCTCAAAAGCAACCTGCGCTCGGGCGAGCGTATGGTCGAGGTGAACGATGAGGGCAAGGAGGCGCTGACCCTGTTCCGCGTGCTGCGTCGCTTCGGCGATTTCGCCACCATTGTCGAGGCGCGGCCGATCACCGGGCGTACCCACCAGATTCGCGTGCATACCCTGCATGCCGGGCACATGATCGCCGGCGACAACAAATACGGCGACGAAGATTTCAGCCGCGAAATTCGTGAGTTGGGTGGCAAGCGCCTGTTCCTGCACGCCTACGCGCTGACCGTGCCGCTGCCGGACGGTGGCGAGCTCAAGCTTGAGGCGCCGGTGGACGAAGTCTGGGCCAAGACGGTGGAGCGGCTGAGTGCGCCGTGACCTATGAAAAAAGCTTATGAACTGCTGATCTTCGACTGGGACGGCACGCTGGCCGACTCCATCGGGCGCATCGTCGAGTCCATGAACGCGGCTGCCGTGCGTGCCGGTGAGGCGCAACGCAGTGATGATGCGATCAAGGGCATCATCGGCCTGGCCCTGGACGAGGCCATCCATACCCTGTACCCGCACCTGGAGCCCGTTCAGGTCGAAAGCTTCCGTCAGCACTACGCTGATATCTACACCGCCCTGGATCAGCAGCCTTCGCCGCTGTTCGAGGGGGTGAGCGAGTCGCTGGACGCCTTCCGCGCCGAGGGTTACCGCCTGGCGGTGGCCACCGGCAAGGCCCGTCGCGGCCTCGATCGGGTGCTCAAGGCCAACGGCTGGCAGGCGTTTTTCGACATTACCCGCGCCGCTGATGAGACCCGTGGCAAGCCACACCCGCTGATGCTCGAGGAAATTCTCGGCCATTGTGGTGTAGAACCGCAGCGTGCGCTGATGGTCGGAGATTCGGCATTCGACCTGCAAATGGCCAGCAATGCCGGCATGCATTCGGTGGCCGTGGGCTATGGTGCCATGTCGTTACAGGCGCTGGCCGAGTTCGGCCCGCAGGTGTGCATCGAGCATTTTTCCCAGCTGCGCGAGTGGTTGGCTGGGGCCGCAATTCCACTTCCAAGGTAGGTGAGCATGGCAGACGAATGGAAAGCCCCCGAGGCCGAGCCCGGGGAGCGCGAAGAGCGCAAGAGCTGGCAACTGCTGGAAAAGACCCTGTTGGCCAGTGTGCAGGAGCAGCGCCGCTCACGGCGCTGGGGGATTTTTTTCAAGCTGCTGACCTTCGTTTACCTGTTCGGCATCCTGGCGCTGTTCTCGCCGCTGATGGATATGGACAAGGCGGCCTCGCGCGGTGCCAGCCATACCGCACTGGTCGAGGTGCGTGGCGTGATTGCCGACCAGGAGGCAGCCAGCGCAGACAATATCGTCAAGAGCCTGCGTGAGGCCTTCAAGGACAGCAAGACCAAGGCTGTGGTAATGCGCATCAACAGCCCGGGTGGCAGCCCGGTGCAGGCCGGTTACGTGTACGACGAAATCCGCCGCCTGCGTGCCGAATACCCGGCCATCAAGCTGTACGCGGTAATTGCCGACCTGGGGGCGTCCGGTGCCTACTACATTGCCAGTGCGGCAGACGAGATCTACGCCGACAAGGCCAGCCTGGTGGGGTCCATCGGGGTGACGGCGGCCGGCTATGGCTTCGTCGGTACCATGGAAAAGCTGGGTGTCGAGCGCCGTGCCTACACCTCGGGTGAGCACAAGGCGTTCCTTGATCCGTTCTCGCCGGAAAAGCCCGAGGAGACGCGGTTCTGGCAAGGGGTGCTGGACACCACGCACAACCAGTTTATCGCCATGGTCAAGCAGGGCCGCGGCGAGCGCCTGAAAGACAAGGAGCACCCGGAGCTGTTCAGTGGCCTGGTGTGGTCGGGTGAACAAGCCAAGGCGCTGGGGCTGGTGGATGGGCTGGGCAGTGCCAGCTATGTGGCGCGTGAGATCGTGGGCGAGAAGGAGTTGGTGGACTTCACCGTGCAGGAATCGCCGTTTGACCGCTTCTCCAAGCGGGTCGGGGCCAGTGTGGCTGAGCACCTGGCCATGTGGATGGGCTTCCAGGGGCCACAACTGCGCTGATAGGCTGTTCTGGCCCCATCGCCGGCAAGCCGGCGATGGGCCGCAAAGCGGCCCCAGGCCCTCAAGGAATCACCACCCCTTCCTTGGTCAGCATGTCCACCAGCCGAATCAACGGTAGCCCGATCAGGCTGGTGGCGTCGCAGCCATGGGTGCTCTGAAACAAACTCACCCCCAACCCCTCCGCCTTGAAGCTGCCAGCGCAGTCCAGCGGCTGCTCCGCCGCTACATAGCGCTCCACCTGCTCGCGGCTCAGTTCGCGCAAGGTCACGGTAAACGGTATGCAATCGACCTGGCATTGCCCGGTGGCGCTGTTAAGCAGTGCCAGCCCGGTCAGGAAGCACACCTGCTGCCCGCTGCACGCCAGCAGTTGTTCGCACGCGCGCTCGAAGGTCTGCGGCTTGCCCAGCACCTGTTCGCCCAGCACCGCCACCTGGTCCGAGCCGATGATCAGGTGCCCGGGGTGGTTGCCCGCCAGCGCCTCGGCCTTCTGCCTGGCCA
>NZ_BCBD01000161.1:0-12439 GCF_001320345.1 Pseudomonas sp. NBRC 111127
CGCCAAGGTCGAGCCCCGCCGGGCGGATCGAGGTGACGTACAGGGTGTCGAGGTTGGCGCCACCGAAGGCGCACATCGCCGGTTTCTTCACCGGCACGCTGAGCGAGCGGTCCAGGCGCCCGTCAGGGGTGAAACGGTGGATCTGCCCGGCGTCATTGCCGCATATCCAATAGCAGCCGTCCTGGTCGATGGCGGCACCGTCGGGGCGGCCGGGGTAATTGCGCATGTCCACGAACAGCCGCGGGTTGTGGGGTGTGCCCGTGTCGGTGTCGTAGTCGAAGGCCCAGACCTTCTGCACGCTGGGGTGCGAATCGGACAGGTACATGCGCGTGCCATCGGGGCTGAAAGCCAGGCCGTTGGGCACGATCATGCCCGCTTGCTGCAGGTGCAAATGGCCCTCGCGGTCATGCCGGTACAGTGCCCCTACGTGGGCGCCTTGCTGCATGTCCAGCAGCATGCTGCCGGCCCAGAAACGCCCTTGGCGGTCGCAGCGGCCATCGTTGAAGCGCATGCCCGGCTGCGCATGCGCCACCCCGCTGAGCACACGGCTGGCCAGGCTGCCGTCGGCCTTGGTTTGAATCTGGAAGATGCCGCTTTCCATGCCGGCCACCCAGCCGTCGCCACTGCGGGCGATACAGGCCAGCATCTGGTCGCCCTGCCAGACCTGGTGCGTGTTATCCACCGGCTGCCAGCGGTGCAACTGGCGCGCGGGTATGTCGACCCAGTACAAGGCCTGCTCGCCAGGGTGCCACACGGGGCTTTCCCCGGTGCCGTTGCGGGCGTCGACGATCAGTTCACAGTGCATGGCCGTGCCTCCTGGCGCGTGCGGTCAGTTGAACGGTCCGGCCACGGCAAATGCGCCGCCCTGATAGACCATGCTCGGGTCATCGGCGGCAGGCGCCGGCTCGGCTTCCACCGCTGCGCGGAAGGGCTCCGAGCTGTCCTTGGGCACGTAGCCCAGGTGTGCGGCATGGCGGTTGTCCCACCATACGGTGCGGTTGGCCGAGGCACCGTAGACAATGGTGTGGCCGACGTTCGGCGTGAACAGGCCGCGCTCGATCAGCTGCACCAGGTCGTCGTAACTTAACCACGTGCAGAGCATGCGCGGGTTCTGTGGCCGGGGGAACGAAGAGCCGATGCGGATGCTGACGGTTTCGATGCCGTAACGATCGAAATAGAAGCTGGCGACATCTTCGCCATAGCACTTGGACAGCCCGTAGTAGCTGTCGGGGCGGCGCGGGGCATGCGCGTCGATGCGCTCGTCCTGGCGGTAGAAGCCGATGGTATGGTTGGAGCTGGCGAAGACCACCCGTTGCACCCCATGCTTGCGTGCCGCCTCGTAGACATGGAACACGCCGCAGATATTGGGGCCGAGAATCTCTTCGAACGAATGCTCGGTAGACACCCCGCCGAAGTGCACGATGGCGTCGACGCCTTCAACCAGGGCATGCACGGCTGCCTTGTCGGCCAGGTCGCAGGTGACCACTTCTTCGTGTGGGCCAGCGGCTGGGGCCATGGGGTTGATGTCGGAAAGGCGCAGGACCTCGGCGCAGCCTTGCAGGCGTTCGCGAAGGACCTTGCCCAGGCCGCCTGCGGCTCCGGTGAGCAGCAGGCGTTTGAGGGGGGTAGTGGTCATGACCGGCTCTTGTTGTTAATTGTTGTAGGTTGTCGTATGACTTTTGTGATTATTGGCAGTGCGAGTAGTGTTGTCAATGACAACTCAATGTCAGCCCGATGTCATGCGCGTGCCCTGTAGGAGCGGCCTTGTGTCGCGAAAGGGGTGCGAAGCGCCCCCAGGACGGCACCTTAGCGGCATGATTTGCCAGGGCCGTTTCGCCTCCTTACGCGACACAAGGCCGTCCCTCCAAAGGTCTGCATCAACCCTTACAGCAACGACAATGGATAATTGAAAATCAACCGGTTCTCATCGAACTCGTTATTGCTGTAGTCCCGCCGAATCGACGAATTGCGCCATTTCACACTCAAATCCTTGAACGCTCCGCTCTGGATCACATACGCCAGTTCAGTCTCACGGACCCATTCCTTGCCATCCTTCACCACCCCGCTGTGCACGTCGCGGCCGCTGATGTAGCGGTTCATCAAGGTCAGCCCCGGCACGCCGACGGTGACGAAGTTGAAGTCATGGCGCACCTGCCATGAGCGTTCGTTGGCGTTGTCGAAGCTGGCGTTGTAGCTGTCATTGGCCAGGGTTCCGCCACTGGTGCCATTGACCCGCATCCAGGTATCGCCATCGACCTTCTGCAGCCCGACCCAGAAGGTGCTGCCGCCATATTTGGCGGAGAACATCCCCGAGTACGTCTTGTTGTCCAGCTCGCCAGCGCGCCTGGAACCGTCGTCATCGCCCTGGAAATAACCCAGGTTGGCGCCCAGGGTCCAGTCGCCGAGCGGCTGGCTGTGGCTCAGCTGCAGGTATTGCTGCTGGTACACGTCCTTGAGCACCGCATTCCACAGCCCCACCAGGGTGCGCTCCTGGTTGAACCTGTACTCGCCCCCGACGAAGTTGAAGCGGTCCGACACCGCGCCGCCGTAGCTCATGTCCTCCATGCTGGCGTCGTTGCGCGGGCTGTTGGCGCGGAACTGGCCGCCGTACAAGGTCAGCCCGGCAATCTCGTTGGACGTGACCTGCCCGCCACGCAATGTTTGCGGCAGTGAACGCCCGTCGTCCGCGCGCAGAATAGGCAGTACCGGCATCCATTCGCCGATCTTCAGTTCGGTTTTCGAAATGCGCGCCTTGCCCGCCACGGCAAGCCGGCCAAAGTCATCCGCCGGCCGCCCATCGTCGTGGCGTGGCAGCAGCCCGGTGCCATAGGTGCCGCCCCCGCCATCGAGCTTCACCGACCACAGCCCCAGCACGTCCACGCCAAAACCCACCGGGCCCTCGGTGAAACCGGAACGGGCATCGAGGATCACGCTCTGGGTCCATTCTTCGGCTTTGCCTTGCGGGTTGGCGGGGTTGGTGAAGTTGCGGTTGATATAGAAGTTGCGCAGGCCCAGCACGGCTTTGCTGTCTTCGATGAAACCTTGGGCAAGGCTGGTGCCCGGCAGGCAGCTGAGCAGGCTGGCGCCAAGCAGCGCACAGGGGAGGGTGGTGTGGCAGATTTTCGACATGGGTTGCTTCCACTGATGTTGTTTTTGTTATGTGTTGTCGTACAACTTCGGCTTTTTTAACAAGTGAAAAACCCGCTGTCAACGGCGTTGGCCGCCAGCATTCAGCCACTTTCAACGGTGAGCGCTCAAGCGCAGGCTCTAGTTCGGGCTCGCAATAACAATTGGTCATACTACGACTGCCCGCGAATTGTTGCATTTGTCGCAACGCACTGCCTCGGGTGCGTCAGTTTGTCGCAGAATTATTTAGTAATACTATTCTTCGTTGCTGAATGTCTTATCGATTCAGACCCATGGAAACGGAGATTTCACCGATGAGCACCACCCGTGCTTCACACCCCTCACGCTTGCTGCCCAGATTGCTAGGCGTGGTTTTTTTGCTGATGGGCCTGGCCTTGCTGGCCGGCGGCATCAAACTGGCAACCCTTGGCGGTTCGCTGTATTACCTGCTGGCCGGCATTGGCTTGGCGATTACTGCAGCCTTGTTGCTGGCTGGCCGACGTGAGGCATTGAGCGTTTATGGCGTCGTGCTGTTGCTGAGTTCGCTCTGGTCGTTGGTCGAGGTGGGCCTGGACTGGTGGCAACTGGTCCCCCGGCTGGCCCTCTGGTTCGTCCTTGGCCTGGTGTTGTTATTGCCTTGGCTACGCAGCCCATTGACGCAGGGCCAGCCTTATCCCCTCGGTACAGGGGTATTGAGTGTGGGCGTGGCGGCCGCGGGCCTGATGGCGCTGGCCAGCCAGTTCACCCAGCCTGGCACCGTGGTCGGCCGCCTGGACCGCGACACGGCAGGTACCACCAGCACGGCGCCGGCAATGCCAGAAGGTGACTGGCAGTCCTACGGGCGTACCGAGTTTGGCGACCGTTACTCGCCACTCAAGCAGATCACCCCGCAGAATGTGGGCAAGCTCAAGCTGGCCTGGACCTACCGCACCGGTGATATCCCCGGGCCAAACGACCCGGGCGAAACCACGGCGGAAAACACCCCGCTGAAAGTCAACGGCAAGCTCTACGTATGCACCCCGCATAGCCAGGTGATTGCCCTGGACCCCGACAGCGGCAAGGAGATCTGGCGTTTCGATCCCAAGCTCAGCACGCAGAATGCGGCCAATTTCAAAGGCTGGGCGCACATGACCTGCCGCGGCGTGGCCTATTACGACACGGCCAGCTCGCAAGCGAGCCCCGCGCAAGGGCAGGCCTGCGCCAAGCGCATTTACGTACCCACCGCCGACACCCGCCTGATCGCGCTGGATGCCGATACCGGCCAACAGTGCGCCGGCTTTGGCGATAACGGCCAGATCGACCTTACCCGCAACATCGGCAGCTTCGCCCCCGGTGGCTATTACTCCACTTCGCCACCCACCGTGGCCGGCGGCCTGGTGATACTTGGCGGTCATGTCACCGACAACGTTTCCACCGACGAGCCGTCCGGCGTAGTCCGCGCCTATGATGCGATCACCGGCCAGCTGGTGTGGAACTGGGACAGCGGGAACCCCGACGCTACCGCGCCGATCAGTGACGGCCAGTTCTACACCCGCAACTCTCCAAACGTGTGGTCGGTGATCAGCGCCGATGAGAAGCTCGGCCTGCTGTACCTGCCCATGGGCAACCAGATGCCCGACCAGTGGGGCGGCAACCGCACGCCAGAGGCGGAGAAATTCAGTGCCGGCCTGGTGGCCCTGGACATCGCCACCGGCAAGGTGCGCTGGAACTACCAGTTCACCCATCACGACTTGTGGGACATGGATGTCGGTGGCCAGCCGAGCCTGGTCGACATCAAGACCGCCGAAGGCATCAAGCCTGCGGTGATGGCATCGACCAAGCAGGGCAGCATCTACGTGCTGGACCGCAGCAACGGTCAGCCGCTGGTGCCCATCCACGAAACCCCGGTACCGCAAGGCGCCGTGGAAGGTGATCACACCGCACCGACCCAGCCGATGTCCGAGCTCAATTTCATGCCGCCCACCCTGCGTGAGCGAGACATGTGGGGCGTAACGCCGTTCGACCAGATGCTGTGCCGCATCGACTTCCGTTCGCTGCGCTATGACGGCATCTACACCCCGCCATCGCTGCAGGGCTCGCTGGTCTACCCCGGCAACTTCGGGGTGTTCGACTGGGGTGGCATTTCGGTCGACCCGGTGCGCCAGATCGCCTTCGTCAACCCCAGCTACATGGCCTTCAAGTCGCAGTTGGTGCCTGCCTCGAAAATCGCCGGGCAGCCGGCGCGCAAGAGTGAGACCGAGGGCATCCAGGCCAACAAGGGCGCGCCTTATGGCGTGATCATGGGCGCTTTCCTGTCGCCGCTGGGGCTGCCTTGCCAGGCACCGGCCTGGGGCTATGTGGCCGCAGTGGACCTGACCACCCACAAGGTGATATGGAAGCACAAGAACGGCACCGTACGTGACAGCTCGCCCATTCCGATCCCGCTGACCATGGGCGTGCCGAGCCTGGGCGGAAGCTTCACCACCGCCAGCGGCCTGGCGTTCCTCAGCGGCACCCTCGACCAGTACCTGCGTGCTTATGACGTGCGCGATGGCAAGGTGCTTTGGGAAGGGCGCCTGCCGGCAGGTGCTCAGACCACGCCGATGACCTACACCGGCAAGGATGGTCGCCAGTACGTGCTGATGATGGCCGGCGGGCATGGCTCGTTGGGTACCCGGCAAGGGGACTATGTGATGGCGTTTGCCCTGCCGGAGTAAGCGGCGGCAGGTTCAAGGCCTGTGAGATCGAGCACCGCGCGGCCGGCGCTTGGTTTCACGGGCTTTTTTGATGGCGGGCATGTCGCGACCCAGTGACCTCCCACAAGACGAAGTCAAAATCCCTATATATGGGATTGTGTTTTACATATTGGAATTTTCCTCCGCCCAAGTTTATAGTCGCCTCACTCACTGCCAAAAACAGAACAGGTGAAGCGATGCAGGCGCAATTGATCGCGCTCGACTGGGGAACCACCTCCCTTCGTGCTTACAAACTCGCCGCACAAGGCCGGGTGCTGGATGTGCGCACCCTGCCCAGCGGCATCATGCACTTGCCAAAAGCCCCGCGCCTGATCAACGGCCAACTTTGCAATGACGGTTTCGAACTGGCATTCGACGACGCCTGTGGCGATTGGCTCGACGCCCAGCCCGGGCTGCCCGTGATTGCCTGTGGCATGGTCGGCAGCGCCCAGGGCTGGCGCGAGGCCGCGTACCGCGAAACCCCGGCCAACGTCGCCAGCCTCGGTGGCGCGCTGCAAACTGTCGGCAGCCTTCGCGGCGTCGAGGTGCATATCGTGCCCGGCGTGATCCAGCACGCGCGCCTGCCCAATGTCATGCGGGGTGAAGAGACGCAGGTGCTGGGCGCACTGCCTGGGGTGAATACCGATGACCTGCTCATCGGCCTGCCCGGCAGTCATTCGAAATGGGTAGAGGTTGTCGATGGCTGCATCGTCCACTTCGATACCTTCATGACCGGCGAGATTTTCGCCGTGCTCAGCGCGCACAGCATCCTTGGCCGTACCCAGCAGCGCGGCGCCGCGTTCGATGCGCCAGCCTTCGACTTCGGTGTGCAGGCCGCCTGCTCCGCCGAGGGGGAGATCGGCCCGCTGTCCACCCTGTTCAGCGCCCGCACCCTGGGCCTGACCGGTGAGCTGAGCGCCAGCGCCCAGCCCGATTACTTGTCGGGTCTCCTGATCGGCCATGAACTTTCAGCCCTGGCCAAACTGCAGCGCCAGCGGCGCCACAGTGTGCACCTGCCGGAAATCCTGCTGATCGGCAACGGCCCGCTGTGCGCGCGTTACAGCCGGGCCCTGCAGGCATGCGGCTTCACCCATGTGAGTGTCGCCGAGCAGGCCACCGAGCGCGGTCTTTGGCAACTGGCGCTTGCCGCTGGCCTGGTTCAATCATCCTGAAGGGAGCTCGACATGCTCGAACAAGCATTGGCACACAACGGCCTGATTGCGATTCTGCGCGGTTTGCAACTGCATGAAGCGGCTGCGGTTGGCGAAGTGCTCTACAGCGCCGGCTTTCGCATCATCGAAGTACCGCTCAATTCGCCTGACCCGTTCGCCAGTATCCGCCTGCTGCGTCGCACCCTACCTGACGATTGCCTGATCGGTGCAGGTACCGTGCTGACGCCGGCCCAGGTCGCGCAGGTGAAAGAGGCGGGCGGCCAGTTGATCGTCATGCCCCACAGCGACCCACAAGTACTGCGTGCTGCCAAGGCGGCAGGCCTGTACCTGGCACCGGGCGTCGCCACACCGACCGAAGCCTTTGCCGCCCTGGCGCAAGGGGCCGACGTGCTCAAGCTGTTCCCGGCCGAGCAACTGGGCCCGGCGGTGGTCAAGGCCTGGCTGGCCGTGCTGCCCGCCGGCACCGTGCTGGCGCCGGTCGGCGGCATCACCCCCGGCAACCTGCAGCAGTTCTATGCCGCTGGCGCCCGGGGCTTCGGCCTGGGCTCCGGCCTGTACAAGCCAGGCATGACCCCTGAACAGGTCGAGGCCGCTGCCAAGGCTTACGTGAGCGCCTGGCAGAGCCTGCGCTGAGCCGGCCCTGCACTGCATCCAACAAGAGAGACAAGCAGATGAAAATTACCAAGCTGATCACCTTCATCGTTCCGCCGCGCTGGTGCTTCCTCAAGGTCGAAACCGATCAGGGCGTCGCCGGTTGGGGCGAGCCTGTTGTCGAGGGCCGGGCCCACACCGTGGCTGCCGCGGTCGAGGAACTGTCCGATTACCTGATCGGCAAGGACCCGCGCAACATCGAGGATATCTGGACCGTGCTCTACCGCGGCGGCTTCTACCGCGGTGGTGCCATCCACATGAGCGCCCTGGCGGGTATCGACCAGGCGTTGTGGGACATCAAGGGCAAGGCGCTGGGTGTGTCGGTCAGCGACCTGCTCGGCGGCCAGGTGCGCGACAAGATCCGCGTGTATTCGTGGATCGGCGGCGATCGACCCGCTGATACCGCGCAAGCGGCAAAAGAGGCCGTGGCACGTGGTTTCACCGCCGTGAAGATGAACGGCACCGAGGAACTGCAGTTCCTCGACACCTTCGACAAGGTCGACCAGGCGTTGGCCAACGTCGCTGCCGTGCGCGATGCGGTAGGGCCGAACGTGGGCATTGGCGTGGACTTCCATGGCCGCGTGCACAAGCCCATGGCCAAGGTGCTGATGAAGGAACTCGACCCTTACAAGCTGATGTTCATCGAAGAGCCGGTGCTCAGTGAAAACTACGAAGCGTTGAAAGAACTGGCGCCGCTGACCAGCACGCCGATTGCCCTGGGTGAGCGGCTGTTCTCGCGCTGGGACTTCAAGCGCGTGCTCAGCGAAGGCTACGTCGACATCATCCAGCCCGATGCGTCGCATGCCGGCGGCATCACCGAAACCCGCAAGATCGCCAACATGGCCGAGGCCTACGACGTCGCCCTGGCGCTGCACTGCCCGCTGGGCCCGATCGCCCTGGCGGCCTGCCTGCAGCTCGACGCTGCTTGCTACAACGCTTTCATCCAGGAGCAGAGCCTGGGCATTCATTACAACGAGAGCAACGACCTGCTCGACTATGTGCGCGACCCCGGCGTGTTCGACTACCAGCAGGGCATGGTCAAGATCCCCAACGGCCCTGGCCTGGGCATCGAGATCAACGAGGAGTACGTGATCGAGCGCGCCGCTGTCGGCCACCGCTGGCGCAACCCGGTGTGGCGCCACGCCGATGGCAGCTTTGCCGAGTGGTGACTGCCTGGCCCCACCTGCGTTGAAACGACCTCAATAACCATAACAAGAGGCACTGCTCATGCACCCGCATACCCTTACCGGGCAGGCGACCCTGTCGGCGCCCAGCCGCAAGCGCTTTTTCATCATGGTGCTGCTGTTCATCACGGTGGTGATCAACTACCTGGACCGCAGCAATCTGTCGATTGCAGCACCGGCCTTGACCAGTGAGTTGGGCATCGACCCGATTCACGTCGGCCTGGTGTTCTCGGCGTTCGGCTGGACCTACGCTGCCATGCAAATCCCAGGCGGCTGGCTGGTCGACCGCGTACCGCCGCGCATTCTGTATACCGTGGCGCTGGTGCTGTGGTCGCTGGCCACGGTGATGCTCGGTTTCGCGGCCAGCTTCATCGCGCTGTTCGTGCTGCGCATGGCGGTCGGCGCCCTGGAGGCGCCGGCATACCCGATCAACAGCCGCGTGGTCACTACGTGGTTCCCCGAGCGGGAGCGGGCCACGGCCATCGGCTTCTACACCTCCGGGCAGTTCGTCGGCCTGGCGTTCCTGACGCCGGTGCTGGCCTGGCTGCAGCATGCGTTCGGCTGGCACATGGTGTTCGTCGCCACCGGCGCGGTGGGTATCCTCTGGGGCGTGATCTGGTACGCGGTGTATCGCGAACCGCGCGATTTCAAGGGTGCCAATGAGGCCGAGATCGAACTGATCCGCGAAGGTGGCGGGTTGGTGGATATCCAGCAGGAGCAGGCCAAGACCAAGGCCAGGTTCAGCTGGGCCGACCTGGGCATCGTGCTGACACAGCGCAAGCTCTGGGGCATTTACCTCGGCCAGTTCTGCCTGAATTCGACACTGTGGTTCTTCCTCACCTGGTTCCCGACCTACCTGGTGAAGTACCGCGGCATGGATTTCATCAAGTCCGGCATGTTGGCCTCGCTGCCGTTTCTCGCCGCCTTTGTCGGCGTGCTGTGCTCGGGCTTTTTCTCCGACTGGCTGATCCGCCGTGGGGCCAGCGTGGGCCTTGCGCGCAAGCTGCCGATCATCAGTGGCCTGTTGATTTCCACCGCCATCATTGGCGCCAACTTCGTCGACTCCACCCCGCTGGTGATTGCTTTCCTGGCGCTGGCGTTCTTCGGTAACGGCCTGGCCTCGATCACCTGGTCGCTGGTTTCTACCTTGGCCCCGGCGCGTCTGCTCGGGCTGACCGGCGGGGTGTTCAACTTCATCGGCAACTTGTCGGCGATCGTCACACCCATCGTGATCGGCTTCCTTGCCAGCGGCGCTTCGTTCGCCCCGGCGATCACTTACATCGCCGCGCTGGCCCTGCTTGGCGCGCTGTCGTACATCCTGCTGGTCGGCAAGGTCGAGCGCATCGAGTTGTAGCCGCGCCCTGCGGGTGAACATAATGTCGCCCGCCCATTCGCACTTCGATAAAGGCCGCACATGCAGGAAGACCCTACCAAAACCGCCCCTACCGGCACCCAGACCCTGCTGCGCGGCCTGGCCGTTGTGCAGGCCGTGGCCGCAGGCGCGCGCGACCTCAAGGACATCGCCCAGCACATCGGCACCACCCGCAGCACCACCCACCGCCTGGTCAGTTGCCTGGTGGACGAGCGCTACCTGCGCGTGGTGCCCCAGGTCGGTTACCTGCTTGGCCCCAAGCTGATCGAACTCGGCTTCCAGGCCCGAGAAGAGCTGCCGCTGGTGACCCTTGCCGGGCCGTACCTCGACGAGCTGTCGGCGTTGACCGGCGACACCATCCACCTGGCAATCCGCGAAGGCGATGAGGTGCTGTACCTGCACAAGACCCCGGGGCGCAACGGCCCGGAAATGCGCTCCCGGGTCGGCCACCGCATGCCGCTGGCGCGCACGGGTATCGGCAAGGCGCTGATGCTCGACGACACCCCGGCCGAGTGGCAGAGGTTGTATGAAACCAGCCTGCCGGCAGGTGGCAAAAGCCCGTTCTGGCCGCACCACGCCGAGCAGACCTGGGCGCAGTTCGAGCAGCGCATGGTCGAGTATGTGAAGGGGGGTTATGCCTTCGACCTGGAGGACAACGAGCCGTCGATCCGCTGCGTGGCTGCGCCGGTACGCGATGCCAGCCGGCGGATCGTGGCGGGAATCAGTGTGGCCAGCACAGTGCCCTATATGCCCGAGGAGAAGATGCGCGAGCTGGTACCGGTGGTCAAAGGCGTGACCGCGCGGCTTTCGGCAGAGCTTGGGCTAAAGCACTAGCCTGAACCGTGTTGGCACTGAACTACGCGCAACAATTGGTGTCTGAGCGCCAACAATGACATGACGTCCATTTCCCCAAGCAAGGAGGCTTCACCATGCAACCCACCCCAGTCACGTCCGCCGGCAAGCTGCTCGGCAGTTTTGGTTATGGCAAGGCGCTGATCGTCAGCTTGATCACCCTCGGCATCATCTGTGTGGGCCTCGCGGCTTTTGTCGGCTACCTCAGCACCATCGTCTCGACGGACGTTAGCGGCCCGGTCGAACTGCAAACACGACGTGGCACCACGCTGCATTTCAGCGGCCCGATACAGATCTTCTACTTCACCATTGGTTTGCTGCTGGCCCTTGGGTTGAGCATGTTCGGCCTGGCCCTTTGGCAGAAGAAGCTGCGCGGCGCCCGTTATGAGGTGTATGAAAAAGGGCTCTGCCAGGTGATCGGCAGCGAGCGCGATTACTTGCCGTTCAGCGAGATGGAAGACCTGTACCTGTTCGCCTCTGGTCAGACAGCTGCTGCCGGCCTGGTCAACAACCTGGCGTACCGCCGCAACGACAGCGAAGCGTTCCGGCGCGTCAATGCCCACCTCAAGGGCCTGTACAAGTTCATTGACCTGGTGCGCGAGTTGCACCTGAACGAACGCCTGCCCCAAGCCATGGCTACCCTTTCGCAGGGCGGTACAGTGCAATTCAACTACATCGGCACTGGCCAGGTGTGGGGCAAGCGTGTCAGCGGCAACTTCCTCAATGTCACGACCAAACCTCTCCGGGTCACCCGTGATGCCCTGGAAGTCGAAGGCATCAAGGTGCCCATGACCAGCCTGCGCAGCATCGATCTCAGTGCCTGGACCGAACTGGTGGTGATCAAGGACGAAAGCGGCAGGACCGTGCTGTCCACCGCGGGGAGCGGCATCATGAGCTTCGACCTGTTCCTCAATACCCTGCATAACCTGCTTGAAGCAAAGCAGGCCTCTGCCACCGCCTGACGTCCTGCCAGGATCCCTCTCAGGAGCGGCCTTGTCGGGCGCCGGACCGGTCGGAAAGGGGCGCAGCGCGCCCCCAGCCAGCCGTTGATAATTTCCGTATTTCCATTATCAAGTCGGTTTTTTGATTAATGATTGTTTTTTTGGGAGCTACGGACGCTGAGCCCAGCTGGTGAGTCTTCGGCGACTTTTGCAAAGGATTGGTTTTTTCCTGGATCAAACTACAACCCGATCTCGCCCACGACCACTCAGACTGGCAAGTCCAGTCCCGGCACATGGCAACTGAGTGTGCCGTACCCCTCCTGTCGGCGTGGGCGAGGTCTCTTGTCACTCTGTCTTATCTCGGCAGAATCAAGTGCGCAGCTTATCAGCGCCTATGGCAACCAATGCCTGGTCCAGTTCACTCTGG
>NZ_BCBD01000162.1:0-12424 GCF_001320345.1 Pseudomonas sp. NBRC 111127
GCGGGCATGCCCGCGAACACCGGCTCAGCCGGTGCCATGCAGCGCGCTGGTTTCTTCGCGGGCTTGCCCGCCCCCACAGGGATGGCATCAGGGCTGGCAGTTGTTGGCCAGAAGGCGCTGAAGAGGCTGTGGCAAGCGACCTGCGGTGTTAGTCATTCTTGCCCAACATGTACTGGTCAAAATGCTTGATATGCTCGTCCAGGTTATCTTCGAGCATCATCCGGTACTGCTCGCAGAAGTATTTCAGGATCTCGTCCCGCGCAGCGCCCAGTTCGGCGCCGCTCTTGAAGCTGCGGGCGCTCATCCAGGCGCTGAAGCTCGCGGCACCAAAGGTCAGCGAGGCGCTAACCTTGCCCAGGTCCTCGACCCTGTCGATCTGCTGGTTGGCCAGTTCTATGTGCGCATCGGCACGGTCGTAGAAGCCCTGGTCGGTAGCTTGGGTCATGGCGGTTCACCTGGTTGTGCAAGACGAGCGAAAGGCCAAGCCTTGCATGTCGCGGCGCATACGTGCAAGGCTGAAAAAGGATTACCAAAGTCGAAAAAGGACTCACAGTACCTCATGCTCGGAATCACACGTATCCATCGCTATTTGCGCCCACTGCCTGCAAAACCGACTGCAGCCAGTGGGCGTGACCTCAAGGCCAAACGTGCCGCCCGCCTCGCTTCCAGGTTCGCCAACCTGCTGTGTACCCCCCGCTCCATCCCCCCCTACCTCTGCGTTACCCCCCAGCGCCCTCCTGTCGACCGCGTGCCCCCTACCTGACTGCCATTGCTGCAGCTCGCACGCCATGCTCGCCTGTTGCAGGCGGGATGTCCGACCCACCGACAAGGGGCAACAACCCATGCTTTTCTTTCACGGCAAACGCATCTTCAGCGCTATCTTCGATATGGATGGCACCCTCTTCGACACCGAACGCCTGCGCTTCAAGACCCTCAAGCAAGCGTCGCTGGAAATCTTCGGCAAACCGCTGGGCGAGCACACACTGCTCGGCTCTCTGGGCCTGAGCGCGAAAAAAGCCGAAGCCTTGGCCAAGGCGCATAACGGCGCAGACTTCCCCTATGCCGCCATCCGCCAGCGCGCCGATGAACTGGAGCTGGAGTACGTGCGCAATCACGGCGTGCCGATCAAGCCCGGCCTGCTGGAGGTGCTGGAGCGCCTGCGCAAGGCCGGCTTGACCATGGCCGTGGCCACCTCCAGCCGCCGCGCCATCGCCGAGGAATACCTGATCAACGCCAATGTGCTGAAGTACTTCGACATCACCGTGTGTGGCGATGAAGTCAGCCAGGGCAAACCCCACCCGGAGATTTTCCTGAAGGCCGCCCGCGCACTCAACTGCCCTCCAGAGCAGTGCTTCATGGTCGAGGATTCGGAAAACGGCATGCTGTCGGCCATGCGTGCCAAGGGCCAGGCGATTCTGATCGAAGACATCAAGCCACCTGCCGCCGACATCAAGGCCGGCGCACTCAAGGCTTACCACAGCATGCCGGAGTTCCTCGCCGACCTGAATGCATGCGTGCCCGAGCTGGGCATGCCCGCGCTCAGCGAACCCTTCCCGGCGTCGCTGAACCAGTTCCGTGTCGGTATTCATGGCTTTGGCGCCATCGGCGGCGGCTACCTGACCCAGGTGTTTTCCCATTGGGACGGCTACACCCGGCCCTGCGAAATCATCGCCGCTACCCGCTCACGCATGCTGCGCGAGAGCGTGAGTGCTTTCGGCAGCTACAGCGTGCGCTATGGCAGCACCTCGTTCGACCAGACCATCGACAATGTGCGCATGATCGACCTGGACGACGAACAGGCGGTGATCGCCATGTACAACGACGCCGAGATCATCGGCCTGAGCCTGCCTGAACAGGCCATTCGCAACCAGGCCAGGGTAATTGCCCAAGGCCTGCTGCAGCGTTTCGAGCGCCGCGGCCGCGAACTGACGTTGCTGATCGTGCTGAACAAGGTGGGTGGCGGCGCGTTCGTGCGCCGGCATGTGCAAGCCGAGCTGGCGACATTGTGCCCGCCAGCGATCTGCGAGCAGGTAATGCTCAAGACCCATTTCGCGGAAACGGTAGTCAGCCGCATCGTTTCCAAGCTGAGCAACGATGCGCTGGTGCGGCAATTGCGGATCAAGTCGCAGATGTTTCGCAACAGCCTGGAAGAAGAGCCTGCCGCCCCCCGCAGTGCCTCGGCGCCGCCGGCTGAATACGAGCGATTGCTCGGGCATTTCAGGCCCTTTGCCCAGCCCAGCAGCGCCATGAGCCAACTGCACCTGGTGCTGTTCAACAGCGAAGCCGACATGCCGTTGTATGTCGAGCGCGGCAGCGACCTGCTCGAACGCCTGCGCCAAGTGCACACGGTGCCGGACATTGCCCAGATCCAGGTCATCAAGAACCGCCTGTGGAACGGCCCGCACGCGATCATTGCCTGGTACGCCAGCCTGTTGGGCCATGCCTGGGTGGGCCAAGGCATGGGCGACGCCCGCGTCAATGCCCTGGCCGAGCGGCTGATACGCCAGGAAGTGGCGCCCGCCCTGGAAGCGGAGTACCCGCAAATGACCGAGGTGATCAGCCGGTTCGCCGACGCCTTCCTGGCGCGCTGCAAAACCTCGTTCAAGGACCCGTGCGCCCGCGTCGGCCGCGATCCGCTGCGCAAACTGCAGCGCAATGAACGTATCCTCAGCAGCATCGAGCTGGCCGGCAAGCACGGCATCGACACCCCGGCCCTGGCCTTTGGCGCGGCATTGGCCATTCACCACGCCCTGCGCTGCGACGATGCGAAGAACCTGGACGCCCAGGCGATCAGGCAGGTGTACCTGGACCATGATCACAGCGTCGAGGCTGTGCTGACCTACCAGGGCATCTGCAACGGCAAGCGCTTCCCGGCCTTGAACCCGCTCAGCGACGCGCCGCTGATCAATGCCATTGCCGAGGCCTTCCGGCAATACCAGCACGCGCACCCGGCCCCGCTGCCCGCTTCGCGCTGCATAGGCGCGTAACGCGCGCCTTTATGCCGCGGCGCCAGCTGCGAACACTGGCCCGGCCGGTGTAAGCGCCTGCGCCGCGCGCTTTGCCAACGCCCCCTCGCGCACCTCCTTGCCACCCGGCACGCCACCTCTGAAGCCCCACTGCAGACTTATTGTGTCATTTCATGCTTGATAATGACACAAGGTGTCATTATGATCGCCGTGTGTCCTGGCGACCTTACTGTGTCGCTCAGCAACCCACCGCCCTTTCCTGCAGGTACCGCCCATGACGACCACCATGCACGCCCCCAAGGACCAACTGGTCAAGCACGCACAGCAGCAGATGCTGACGGCCCTGGCCGACAACACCTACAGTACCCGGCAAAAGCTGGCCCTCACCTGCCGCATCCTGTTCGACGGCGGCCACGACTCGGGGCTGGCCGGGCAGATCACCGCCCGCGCCCAGGAGCCTGGCACCTATTACACCCAGCAACTGGGCCTGGGCTTCGACGAAATCGCCGCCTCCAACCTGCTGGTGGTGGACGAAGACCTGACCGTGCTGCAAGGCCGTGGCATGGCCAACCCGGCCAACCGTTTCCACAGCTGGCTCTACCGCGCCCGGCCTGACGTCAACTGCATCATCCACACCCACCCGCTGCACAGCGCCGCCCTGTCGATGCTGGAGGTACCGCTGGCCATCTCGCACATGGACCTGTGCCCGCTGTTCGACGATTGCGCGTTCCTCAAGGACTGGCCTGGTGTGCCGGTAGGCAATGAAGAAGGCGAAATCATCGCGGCGGCCATCGGCGACAAGCGCGCGATCCTGCTTTCACACCATGGCCTGCTGATCGCTGGCGGCTCGATCGAAGAAGCCTGCGTGCTTGCCCTGCTGTTCGAGCGGGCCGCCAGGATGCAGCTGCTGGCCATGGGGGCCGGTGACATCCGCCCCATCCCCGAAGCCCTGGGCAAGGAAGCCCACGACTGGATCTCCACCCCTAAGCGTCATGGCGCCGCGTTCAGCTATTACGCGCGGCGTGCCTTGCGGGCCCACGGCGACTGCCTGGCCTGACTCGAAGCTGTACTCTTCCCTCAACAACGGCAAAGGTGCCTGGTCATGTCTACACCTGTAATTCGCGGCGTCATCGGCTACACCATCACTCCCTTCTCGGCAGACGGCACACTCGACCTGGAGGCTTTGGGCACGTCCATCGACCAATTGATCAAGCACGGCGTGCACGCCATCGCGCCGCTGGGCAGCACCGGCGAAGGGGCCTACCTGAGCGACAGCGAATGGGAAAGCGTGGTGCGCTTCAGCCAGGCGCGCATCGCCGGGCGCGTACCCAGCGTGGTCAGCGTCTCCGACCTGACCACCGCACGCACCGTGGAGCGTGCGCGCCTGGCGCAGGCATGCGGGGCCACGGCGGTCATGGTGCTGCCCGTTTCGTACTGGAAACTCACCGAAGCCGAAGTGGTGGCCCACTACAAGGCCGTCGGCGCCGCCATCGACATCCCGATCATGCTTTACAACAACCCGGGCACCAGCGGCACCGACCTGTCGGTGGAACTGATCCTGCGCATCCTCGCCGAGGTGCCGAATGTGACCATGGTCAAGGAAAGCACCGGTGACATTCAGCGCATGCACCGCCTGTTCCAGGCCAGCAAGGGTCAGGTAGCGTTCTACAACGGTTGCAACCCACTGACCCTGGAGGCCCTGGTGGCAGGCGCGAGCGGCTGGTGCAGCGCCGCGCCCAACCTGATTCCGGCATTGAACCTGGCATTGTGGGAAGCCGTGCAGCAAGGCCAACTGGCCGAAGCCCGCACGCTGTTCTACCGCCAGTACGAACTGCTGGAATACATCACCCGCCGCGGCCTGCCCACCACCATCAAGGCCGGCCTGAAGCTGCTGGGCCAGGATGTCGGCGCGCCCCGCCTGCCTTTGCAGGCGCTGGATGCGCAAGGCAGCGACTATCTGAAAAACCTGCTGACCGAACTGGCTGCCTGACCCTCGACAGCGCAGCCCTGTAAGCGCGGGTTACCCGCGCAACAGGCAACGCGCTGGGTGGCGGGATCGCTGCCGGCGTTTGCATGGCCGCCTTCGGGCGCTGCGCAGCGACGCCCGCCAAGCGGGCATCCCATCCCCTTGCCGTGCGCCAGGCGCGCACGCTGTCTACAGGTCCCGACATGCGCTACGTTGCTGCCCCCAAGCTGCTGACCCAGGTTGCCGCCGTACATTTCGTCAGCCATGTGCACATCATGCTGGTCCCGGCACTGCTGCCAGTGCTGCCCTCCCTGCTGGGGGTCGGTTTCGTCGAACTCGGCGTAGCCCTGGCGGTGTTCAATATCGTCTCTGCCCTGGTGCAGGCCCCGCTGGGTCATGCCGTCGACCACTTTGGCGCGCGCAAGGTGCTCAAGGCCGGGCTGCTGCTGGGCAGCCTCAGTTTCCTGCTGCTGGCCGCCAGCCCCGGCCATGCGGTGTTGCTGGTGAGCATGGCGCTGGCCGGCCTGGCCAATGGTGTGTACCACCCGGCCGACTATGCGCTGCTGGCCAAGGGTATCGAGCCAGACCGGCTGGGGCGGTCATTCTCCATTCATACCTTCGCCGGCTTCCTGGGCTCGGCGGTAACCCCGGCAATATTCCTCGGTATCGCTGCCGTATTGGGCACACGGGCAGCCCTGGCGACGGGCGCAGTGTTCGGCGCTGCTGCGCTGCTATTGATATCGCTGCCAGGCAGCGGGGTGTACCGGGTAACGGAGATGGGCAACCCGGGCAATGCCGGCGCGCCGCCGGCAAACGTACGAGTGCGCTTGTTCACCCCCATGATCGGCGTGCTGACAGTGCTGTTCATATTGCTCAACCTGAGCACCAGTGCCATCGAGAAATTCTCCGTTGCCGCACTGGTGCAAGGCCAAGGCCTGACCTTGGCCTGGGCCAATACCGCGCTTACCGCCTTCTTGCTCTGCAGCGCCGCAGGGGTGCTGTGTGGCGGTGCCCTGGCCGACCGTACCCGCCGGCATGGCCTGGTGGCGGCGCTGGCTTTCGCCCTGGCTGCAGTGCTGACCGCAGTGGTGGCCCTGGGTGTGCTGCGCGAATGGGCATTGGTGGTGGTGCTGGGCAGCATCGGCCTGCTGACCGGAATGATCGCCCCGTCGCGGGATATGCTGGTAAAAGCGGCCGCGCCCAAGGGTGCCGAAGGCAAGACCTTCGGGCTGGTCTCGACCGGGTTCAACATCGGTGGCGCCGTCGGGCCAGTGGCGTTCGGCTGGATGCTTGACCGGGGGCTGCCAAATGGCATTTTCGTTGCTTCGGTAGCGTTCATGGTGCTGACGGTGATGCTGACCGTGGCGCAGGAGGGGTATATGGCTCGAAAACGCAGGAACGCGCAGCGATGAATGAATGGGGTGGCGAACCCCTGCCACCCCAGACACATTCACCCCACCGGGTTCCCATGCACCACCCGCCCCGCCACCCCTGGCCGGTTGACAAACAACACATCCAGCACGCTGTTACGCAACCCTTTCAGCGCGTTCCAGTTCGCCGAAGCGTGCACATACTTGTCGCGCAATAAGCGCTGCTCTTGCTCGCTCAGCGCCAATTGCCCGGTTTCGCCCAAGGCGAAGCCATGCAATTTTGCGCTGATCACCTGCAATTCAGCCGGCAAACGGTGCTCCGCCTGGCCGCCCAACGGCGCAAACGCCACGCCAGCCCGTACCGCCAGCTCGCGCATCACGCTCAGGTAGACGCGCGACAGGTGCCCGGCCACCTCCCGCTCGCGGGCTACCGCTGCGTAGACTTGCTTCTCTGCTTCACGCGGGTGGCCGCCAGCGATCGGCTCCTCCCAGGTGATCACCCGTGGCCGGGGTTCCCCCATGTCGGCAAAATCCGTCGCCAGCAGGCCCTGCATCACGGCATGCACGCGGCACTGCCCGGCAGGCGTCGCCACCGGCACGCGCTGGGATTGCGGTTTGCACAACAGCACCTGTTCCCATGTGGTTTCCGGGTAGCCGCCACCGATATTCGAGTGCACACCCGGCAGCACGATGTCGTGGCCACTGCTCACCAGCGGGAAGTTATGCCGCCGCTCATCCCGCGCGACCAGTTGTACCACCTGCCGGGCAATACCCGCCTCCAGGCCCAGGCGCAAGCCACCGTGGCGCTCGTCGGCGGGGTCGAAGTCGCCCTGCAACGGCGCGATGATCGCGGCCACCGTGTCGAACAAGCCCATGAAGTTGATCGCGATGTCACACGCCACCGGCAACAATCCCCCGGCACCGTCGTGCAACAGGTTGGCCAGGTGGCGTACCGCCGCCGCGCCACGGCTGAAGCCGAACAAGTCGAACTCCAGGCGTGCCGGCACCCACTGCGGGTGCGCCTGGCACCAACCCTGCAGTTGCCCGGCAATCGCCTGCAACGCCTCGGCCACCCGGGCTTCCACGCCCGTGCGGCCACGCCCGGTGGCAGAGGCATACACCGGGTCGGTTTCACCGGCCAAGGTGCCGATGCCTTCCATGTAGCATTTGAAAAAGACCTGGCGCGCCTCGCCATCGGCCGCTTGCGCCGGGTACAACGCATGCAGCAGGGCTACGTTGCTCAGCGCATTGGCATAACTGCCGCCGTGCCCCGCCAATGCCGTGGCGTTGTGCTGATTGTTACCGGTGCCATCGAAGAACACCCCAAAACGCAGGGTTACCCGTCGAGGGGTCGGCGTACCGCCGTTGCTCGCTACCATCTTCGTGCCTTGTGCTTGACCCAAAAGCACAAGCAGGCGCCAGTACGCCGTCAGGCAACATCAGGCAATCGCCAAGCCTTCGTGAGAGTTTTCCATACCCCAGGCCCGCTGCAGCGATAAATTTACCCCGTGCCATTAGTCGCCGCCCCCCCGGATGGATTAAAGTATCAGCCCTTGCCAGGGCAGCTGCCGTCAGCCGCCTCCGGCCCCCTACCAGGAACCGTCGCCGATGGAACACCGTGAAGCGCTGATCGCGCTGCGCACCTTTCTTTCAACCCAGATCCTAGGCCAGGAGAAACTGGTCGAGCGGCTGTTGATCGTGCTGCTGGCAGACGGCCACATGCTGGTCGAGGGGGCGCCCGGGCTGGCCAAGACCAAGGCCATCAAAGAGTTGGCCGAGGGCATAGAAGCGCAGTTCCACCGCATCCAGTTCACCCCCGACCTGCTTCCGGCCGACATCACCGGCACGGAAATCTACCGTCCGGAAACCGGCAGTTTCGTGTTCCAGCAGGGGCCGATCTTCCATAATCTGGTGCTGGCCGACGAAATCAACCGTGCACCGGCCAAGGTCCAGTCGGCACTGCTCGAGGCCATGGCCGAACGCCAGGTCAGTGTGGGCCGCAGCACCTACGACCTGTCGCCCCTGTTCCTGGTCATGGCCACGCAGAACCCGATCGAGCAGGAAGGCACCTACCCGCTGCCCGAAGCCCAGCTCGACCGCTTCCTGATGCACGTGAAAATCGGCTTCCCGGACGCCGCGGTCGAGCGGCGCATCCTGGCACAGGCCCGCGGCGAAGCGCTGGGCGGCGAAGTGAAACCCGAACGGCGGGTCAGCCAGCAGGCGATCTTTGCCGCGCGCAAGGAAATCCTCAACCTGTACATGGCCGATGCCGTCGAGGAGTACCTGGTGCAGCTGGTCATGGCCACCCGCACCCCGGCCAAATTCGATACCGAGCTGGCCGACTGGATCGCCTACGGCGCCAGCCCGCGCGGTTCCATTTCGCTGGACCGCTGCGCACGTGCCCACGCCTGGCTGGCCGGGCGCGACTTCGTCAGCCCCGAAGACATCCAGGCGGTGCTGTTCGACGTACTGCGCCACCGCATCATCCTCTCCTTCGAAGCCGAGGCCGCGGGGATCGACCAGGACCGCGTGGTCCAGCGCATCCTCGACGTCGTCGCCGTTGCCTGACCCCATGCCCACTGCGCACCTGGCCGAACCCGGCATCCGCATCGGCCTCGCCGAGCTGATCGACATGCGCCACCGCGTGCGCGAAATCCAGCTGTTTTCCAAGCCCGGCCAACGCAGCCCGCTGGTCGGCCTGCACCATTCCAAGCTGCGCGGGCGCGGTGTGGACTTCGACCAGGTGCGCGTGTACCAGGCCGGCGACGACGTGCGCAACATCGACTGGCGGGTGACCGCACGCACCCAGGAGCCCCACACCAAGCTGTTCCACGAAGAACGCGAACGGCCTATCTTCATCCTGGTCGAGCAGAGCCAGCGGCTGTTCTTCGGCTCGGGCCTGATGTTCAAGTCGGTGCTCGCGGCCCAGGCCGCCGCCTTGTTCGGCTGGGCCGCGCTGGCCCATAACGACCGCATCGGCGGCCTGGTGTTCGGCGACAACGAGCACCACGAAATCAAGCCCCGGCGCAGCAAACAGAGCCTGCTGCAGTTGCTCAACCGCATGGCCAAGGTCAACCAGGCACTGCACACCGAGGCGGTTGCCGGGGCCGACAGCCTTGGCCTGGCGCTGCGCCGCGCCCGCGAAGTGCTGCGCCCGGGCAGCCTGGCCATCGTGATCTGCGACGAGCGTTCGCTCAGCGCCCAGGTGGAGCAGCACCTGGCCATGCTGTCCCGGCATTGCGACCTGCTGCTGCTGCCGGTGTCCGACCCACTCGACCATGCCCTGCCGGCCGCTGGCCTGCTGCGTTTTGCCCAACGCAGCGCGCAGCTGGAACTCGACACCCTCGACGCCAACCTGCGCCAGGCCTACCGCCAGCAGGCCGAAGCCCGCATCGAGCGCTGGGAGCTACTGGCGCAAAAGCTGCGGGTGCTGCTGATGCCGCTGAGCACGCAAAGTGAAATGATCGAGCAATTGCGCGAATACCTGAGCGCACAGCGCCCGCGGAGCGCGTCATGAACCCGCTCGATCAGTTGCAACCGCTGATCGAACCGGCGCCCATCGGCCTGTGGCCGCCGGCACCCGGCTGGTGGGCATTGCTGGTCATCCTGCCAGTGCTGGGCTGGGGCCTGTGGCGGCTGCGGCACTGGCGCCCGCGCAAGCGCCGTGTCGTACGCGCCGAGCAACCGCTGGACCCGGTGCGGGTAGAAGCGCTGGCCGAGCTGGCACGCCTGCCACGCCCCTACGACGGCGCCCCCGCCGGCGCCTGGCTGCAACAGATCAACGCCCTGCTCAAGCGCCTGTGCCGCAGCCACTACCCGGGCGCCAACAGCCACACCCTCAACGGCCGCCAGTGGCTGGCATTTCTCGACAACCGCTGCCCCGCAGCCGGCCTCACACGCTGGATGGTGCTGGTCGAAGGCGCCTATAAACCCGAGTGCAAACTCGACGACAAGGCCATCGCCGGGCTGAGCCAAGCCGTCGAAACCTGGATCCGCAAGCATGTTTGAACTGGCCTGGCCGTGGGTCTTTGCCCTGTTGCCGCTGCCGTGGCTGGCGCGCCTGCTGCTGCCCGCCGCCGACAGCGGCGAACCGGTACTCAAGGTTGGCTTCCTCAACGAACTGGAAGGCCTGGCCGGGCGGCGCGCGCGGCTGAACCTCCCCACCTGGCGCCAGCAAGGGCCATTCGTGGTC
Source organism: Pseudomonas sp. NBRC 111127 (assembly GCF_001320345.1). Lineage (NCBI taxonomy): Bacteria > Pseudomonadati > Pseudomonadota > Gammaproteobacteria > Pseudomonadales > Pseudomonadaceae > Pseudomonas > Pseudomonas sp. NBRC 111127. The sequence goes on from NZ_BCBD01000162.1 coordinate 10,495, forward strand.
ATCTGGCTGTTGCTGCTGTGCGCTGCCGCGCGCCCGCAATGGCTCGGTGACCCGGTGCCCGTGGCGGCCAGCGGCCGCGACCTGCTGGTGGCGGTGGACGTGTCCGGGTCGATGGACTTCCCGGACATGCAGTGGAAAAACGAAGACATCAGTCGCCTCGACCTGGTCAAGGCCCTGCTCGGCGATTTCCTGCAGGACCGAGAAGGCGATCGCGTGGGCCTGATCCTGTTCGGCAGCCAGGCCTACCTGCAGGCCCCGCTCACGTTCGACCGGCGTACCGTGCGCACCTTCCTCGACGAAGCGCAAATCGGCATCGCCGGCAAGAACACGGCCATCGGCGACGCCATTGGCCTGGCGGTGAAACGCCTGCGCCAGCGCCCGGCGCAAAGCCGGGTACTGGTACTGATTACCGACGGTGCCAACAATGGCGGGCAGATCCACCCGCTGACGGCAGCCCGCCTGGCAGCCCAGGAAGGCGTGCGCATCTACACCATCGGCATTGGCGCCAACCCCGAAGCCAGTGGCACCCCAGGCCTGCTCGGCCTCAACCCGAGCCTGGACCTGGACGAAGCCGCACTCAGGGAAATCGGCGAAATCACCCACGGTGCCTACTTCCGCGCGCATGACGGAGCCGAACTGGACGCTATTGGCGACACCCTCGACCAACTCGAACCGGTGGCCCAGCAACCGACCCAGGCCCGCACCGCCCAAGCCCTGTACGCCTGGCCATTGGCCCTGGCACTGCTGCTGAGCGTGCTGCTGGTGGTGGCCGTGCAATGGCCCGACAACCTGATGCAGCGCCTGCTGCGCAAGCCGCGCTTCTTGCAGCCACACCCGGAGTGGCGCCAACGCCTGAAGCGCTTGCGCTTGAGGAGGCGGCGATGATCGACCTGTGGCCGCAATGGTTGCGCCCCCTGTGGCTGCTGGCCGTGCCCTTGCTTGGCTGGCTGCTGTACAAGCTGTGGCATCGGCGCAAACGCGCCGGGCGCTGGCAGCTGATCCTGCCGCCGGCATTCCACGCTGTGCTGCTGGGCGGCGGCAACGGCAACACCAGCAAACTGCCGTGGGTGGCGCTGGGGCTGGCCTGGCTATTGGTGATCCTGGCCCTGCTCGGGCCCAGCTGGCAGCGGGTGGAAGAAAACCGCCAGCGCCCGGCCGACCCGCTGGTGATATTGCTGGAGCTGACCCCGCAGATGCTCGCCGAGGACAGCCCGCCCAATCGCCTGGAACAGGCCCGGCGCAAAATCCTCGACCTGCTGGAGCACCGCCGCGACAGCCAGACGGCGCTGGTGGTCTATGCCGGCTCCGCACACACCCTGGTGCCGCTGTCCGATGACCTGGCCACCACGCGCAACCTGCTGGAGGCCATCGACCCGTCGATCATGCCCAAGCCCGGCCAGCGCGCCGACCTGGCCGTGCAGAAGGGCCTGGCCCTGCTGGCCCAGAGCGGGCTCGGCCAGGGCCGCCTGCTGCTGATCGGGTCGTCGCTCAGCGCCCCGGAGCGCCAGGGCATCGCCCAGGCCCTTGGCCGGCAGGGCCCAAGCCTGCTGATGCTGGGTATCGGTAGCCGTGACGGTGCCCCGGTGCGCCAGGCCAATGGCGAATACCTCAAGGATGACCAAGGCGGCATTCTGGTGCCCCGCCTGGACAACGCCAGCCTCAAGGGTTTCATCAACGGCACCGGCGGGCGCTACCGGCATGCGCGTATCGACGACCTGGACCTGCGCGGCCTGGGCCTGTTCGACCAGCCGCGGGCCGGGCGCAACGACGGCCAGACCCTGCAGCTGGACAGCTGGGCCGACCAGGGCTACTGGTTGCTGATTCCGCTGCTACTGCTGGCCGCGTGTGCCGGCCGGCGCGGTTGGCTGTTCTGCCTGCCGTTGCTGCTGGCCCTGCCCCAGCCCAGCCAGGCTTTCGAGCTCGATGACCT
>NZ_BCBD01000163.1:0-12410 GCF_001320345.1 Pseudomonas sp. NBRC 111127
GCCTGAGCCTTCACACGGTCAGCTTCGACGCGGGCCTGTTCACGGGCTTCCTCGACAAGCTGAGCAGCGCGTTTCTTGCTTTGCTCAATGATTTCGGCTGCCTGTGCCTTAGCTTCACGCAGTTGCTGACCCGCTTTTTCTTGGGCCAGCTCCAGGTCGCGAGCTGCGCGGTTGGCAGCGTCCAAGCCGTCGGCAATCTTCTTTTGGCGCTCTTGCAGAGCAGTGATGACCGGAGGCCATACGTACTTCATGCAGAAGAGTACAAAAATCAAGAAGGCAACGGATTGGCCAATCAGGGTTGCATTAATATTCACGCCAACACCTCGCTCGGTCTTTGGTTCATCACAGCTATCAACTCGTGGTTACGAGTGATTAGCCGGCGATTTGACCAACGAACGGATTCGCGAAGGTGAAGAACAGAGCGATACCAACACCGATCATGGTTACGGCGTCGAGCAGACCGGCAACGATGAACATTTTAACCTGCAGCATTGGAACCATTTCTGGCTGGCGAGCAGCGCCTTCCAGGAATTTGCCGCCCAGCAGGCCGAAACCAATGGCGGTACCCAGAGCACCCAGGCCGATCAGCAGAGCAACAGCGATAGCGGTCAGACCAACTACAGTTTCCATCTTTCCTCCCGACTTTTACGTCGTATTGGTTAGGTTTTTAAGTTGAAGCGGTAAAACAAATCGTTTGGTACAGCATGCCCTTGCGGACTTTTTAAGCCCTCCCCCCAAACGAGCGGGGAAGGCTATCAGACACGCCAGGCGGTCTTAATGGTTATCTTCGTGCGCCATCGACAGGTAGACGATGGTGAGCATCATGAAGATGAAAGCTTGCAGGGTGATGATCAGGATGTGGAACACCGCCCACGCCCATTGCAGCACGACACCCAGGCCGCTCAGCCACAGCAGGCCGGAACCGAACATGACCGCGATCAGGATGAACACCAGTTCGCCGGCATACATGTTGCCGAACAGACGCAGTGCCAGCGAGATCGGCTTGGCGATCAGGGTGACGAACTCGAGCAGGAAGTTGACCGGAATCAGCAGGATCTGCACGAAGATGTTCTTGCTGCCGAACGGGTGCAGGGTCAGCTCACCGATGAAGCCGCCCAGGCCCTTGACCTTGATGCTGTAGAAGATGATCAGCGCGAATACGCAGAACGCCATGGCCAGGGTCGCGTTCGGGTCGGTGGTCGACACGGCGCGGAACGGAATGTGCGGATCACCGGAGATCAGGATGGCCAGCTGAGGAATCCAGTCGACCGGTACCAGGTCGACGGCGTTCATCAGGAATACCCAGACGAAGATGGTCAGCGCCAGCGGTGCGATGACCGGGCTACGGCCGTGGAAGGAGTCCTTCACGCTGCCGTTGACGAAGTCGACCATCACTTCCACGAAGTTCTGCAGGCCGCCAGGCTGGCCGGAGGTGGCCTTCTTGGCCGCCATGCGGAAGATGAACAGGAAGATCAGACCCAGCGCGACGGACCAACCCAGGGTGTCCAGGTGGAACGCCCAGAAGCCCATTGCCTTGGCTTCTGCAGCCGAATGGGCAAAGCCCCAGCTGCCGTCTGGTAGTTGACCGTAGGTCAGGTTCTGCAAGTGGTGCTGGATATAGCCCGAAGCGGTTTCTGCTGCCATGGTTGCCTCAAACGCCCTAAGGTCTCGAAAGTCTTTTATTCATCAGCAGGGGCGCGAACCAGCTGACCAAAAGGGTCAACACGAAGACGCCGAATACTGCTAGCGGCGCCAGTGGCTTCACTCCTGCGAAGGTCAGTGCAAAAAGCACTGCCGTCAAAATCATCTTGCCTGCCTCGCCAGCGTAGAACGACTTGACGATGGCTTGTGCCGCCCGAGCTCCGCTAAAGCGAAAAGCCTTCCAGGCGAAATACACGTTGGGCAGCCAGGCAATCAAACCTCCGCAAAGGCCTGAATATCCACTGACCACCCCTTTCCACTGCCACAACACCAGGGTCGCCAGCAGGAATACGACAAATTGAGCCAGCAGTACCGGAAAAACCGCCCAGCGATGGAAAGGCAGGCGGTTTGGCGTGCGGATTTCCATCACAACTGCTCCTCGGAAGTCGACCAACAAGTCAGTGATGACTTGGCATAATTTGTGCCGACAAAATGCGCGCAGAGTATAGGGGTGGTTTAACCCCTATTCAACTCTTCGGTAGTGATTTCCGACTGCGCGCTACAACAGCAATTGTTTCAGCGGATGTGTGCAAGCACACCTTGCAACTCGTCAAGCGAGTTGTAGCGAATAACCAATTGGCCTTTACCCTTGTTGCCGTGGCGAATCTGCACAGCCGAGCCCAGGCGCTCTGCGAGCCGCTGTTCAAGGCGCGCGATATCCGGATCAGGTTTGCCCGGTTCGACCGGTTCAGGCTTGTCGCTGAGCCACTGGCGAACCAGTGCTTCAGTTTGGCGCACGGTGAGACCACGTGCGACAACATGACGCGCCCCCTCTTCCTGGCGATTTTCATCCAACCCGAGCAATGCGCGGGCATGACCCATTTCCAGGTCGCCGTGGGCGAGCATGGTCTTGATCGCATCTGGCAAGGTAATCAGGCGCAGCAGGTTGGCCACGGTGACCCGCGACTTGCCGACCGCATCGGCCACCTGTTGCTGAGTCAGTTCGAACTCCTGCTGCAGCCGCTGCAGGGCCAGCGCTTCTTCCAGCGGGTTGAGGTCTTCACGCTGGATGTTCTCGATCAGCGCCATGGCAATGGCGGCCTCGTCGGCCACTTCGCGGACCATGGCCGGGATGGTGTCCAGGCCGGCCTGCTGGGTGGCACGCCAACGGCGCTCACCGGCAATGATCTCGTAGCGGTTATCGCCGATCGGGCGCACCACGATCGGTTGCATCACCCCATGGTTGCGAATCGAGTGGGCAAGTTCTTCCAGCGCCTGTGGGTCCATGTCCCGGCGTGGCTGATATTTGCCACGCTGGATCAGTTCGACCGGCAGGTGCTGAAGCTCCTTCTGGTCGATCTTCACAGCCTGCTCTTCGAGCGCGCTCACGGTAGGACCACTGAGCAGTGCATCCAACCCACGTCCGAGACCCCGTTTCTTGACGGCCATACGGATTCCTTAAGTTGTCTGTGCAGTGCGCGACTGACGGCGTTGCCGGCGAACCAGTTCCCCAGCCAGCGCCAGATAAGCCAGGGCGCCACGCGATTGCTTGTCGTAGGCCAGGGCCGGCATGCCGAAGCTGGGCGCCTCGGCCAGGCGAATGTTGCGCGGAATGACCGTGTCGTAAAGCTGGGGCCCGAAGTGCTCCTTGAGCTGGGCCGACACATCGTTGTTCAGGCTCAGGCGGGGATCGTACATGGTCCGCAGCAAGCCCTCGATCTTCAGCTCCGGGTTCAGCCGGGCAGCGATGCGCTTGATGTTATCCACAAGGTCACTGAGACCCTCCAGTGCGTAGTACTCGCACTGCATGGGGATGATCACGCCATCGGCTGCGACCAGGGCGTTGAGCGTCAGCATCGACAGCGACGGCGGGCAATCGATCAGGATGTAGTCGTAGTTGTCACGGATGGGCGCCAGCGCGTTGCGCAGGCGGCTTTCCTTGACCTGCATTTCCAGCAGCACCACTTCGGCGGCGGTCAGGTCGCGGTTGGCCGGCAGCAGCTGAAAACCACCGTGCTCGGAGTAATGCATGGCCTGGGCCAGGTCGCACTCCCCGATCAGCAGGTCGTAGACCGAGTGCTCGAGTTCGTGTTTGTCCACACCGCTGCCCATGGTGGCGTTGCCCTGCGGATCGAGGTCGATCAGCAGCACACGACGCTTGGTTGCGGCCAGCGAGGCGGCGAGATTGATACAGGTGGTGGTCTTGCCTACACCACCTTTCTGGTTCGCGATTGCGAATACCTTAGCCATTGATGCGCGTGTTCCCAGTCATGCCTTGCGGCGCAGTATCAGCAGATGGCGCTGGCCCTGGCAACCTGGAACGGTCAGGGCCTGTTCGCTTTCCACTGTGAAGTCTGCGGGCAATGCTACCAGTTCATCGGCAGGATGCAGCCCCTTCATTGCAAGCCATTGCGTCCCGGTGTCGCCCAGGTGGCGGGTCCAGTTGGTGAAGTTCTCCATGCTGCTGAAGGCACGGGAGATGATCCCATCGAACGGTTGTGCAGGTTGGAACGCCTCGACCCGGCTGTGGATAACCGTGAGGTTGTCCAGCTTGAGTTCCATTTTCACCTGGGTCAGGAAGCGGGTTTTCTTGCCATTGGCATCGAGCACGGTCACCCGCTTGTGCGGGTGCAGGATAGCCAAAGGAATACCAGGCATGCCACCACCACTGCCGACATCCAGCCAGTTGTCCCGCCCGCTGTGGATAAACGCCATGACGCTCAGGCTGTCGAGCAGATGCCGCGAAACCATCTCGTCCGGGTCGCGCACGGCGGTCAGGTTGTAGGCTTTGTTCCATTTGATCAACAAGGCCAGGTAGCCGAGCAGTTTTTCATGCTGCTCGGCACTCAGTTCTACACCAAGCTGCCGCGCACCTGTGGACAACTCTTCAGCATGTTGCGGGGTAACCAGGGCACTCAAGCGCTTTGCTCCAATTCGCGGCCAGCGCCGCGTTTTTTCAAGTGAATCAGCAACAGGGAAATCGCCGCCGGGGTCACGCCTGGAATGCGCGATGCCTGGCCCAGGGTTTCCGGGCGGGTCTGGCCCAGCTTGCCCTGGATCTCCTTCGACAGGCCGGAAATGGTCGTGTAATCGATATCCACAGGCAACCGGGTGTCCTCGCTGGCACGCAGGCGAGCGATCTCATCCTGCTGGCGGTCGATGTAACCGGCGTACTTGGTGCGAATCTCGACCTGTTCGGCGACCTGTGGATCGATTGCCTCACCGCCGGTGGCCTCGATCAGGCCGGCGTAGTCGATTTCCGGGCGGGCCAGCAGGTTGAGCAAGCTGTACTCGTGGCTGAGCGGCGTGCCGAACTTATCCACAATGGCTTGGCCTTGTTCGGTATTGGGTCGTACCCAGGTCGACTTCAGGCGCTGCTCCTCGCGCTCGATACCGTCGCGCTTGGCGCAGAAGGCCGCCCAGCGCTGGTCATCGATCAGGCCCAGTTCACGGCCCTTTTCGGTCAGACGCAGGTCGGCGTTGTCTTCGCGCAGAATCAGCCGGTACTCGGCACGCGACGTAAACATACGGTACGGCTCCTGGGTGCCCAGGGTAATCAGGTCGTCGACCAGTACGCCGATGTAGGCCTCGTCACGGCGAGGGCACCAGCTGTCACGGCCTTGTGCCCGCAGCGCGGCGTTGGTCCCGGCCAGCAGGCCCTGGGCGCCGGCTTCTTCGTAACCGGTGGTGCCATTGATCTGGCCGGCGAAGAACAAGCCGCCGATGACTTTGGTCTCGAGGCTGTACTTGAGGTCACGCGGGTCGAAGTAGTCGTACTCGATGGCATAGCCAGGGCGCACGATGTGGGCGTTTTCCATGCCACGAATCGAACGGACCAGTTCCAGCTGCACGTCGAACGGCAGCGACGTGGAAATACCGTTCGGGTACAGCTCATGAGTGGTCAAGCCCTCGGGCTCGATGAACACCTGGTGGCTTTCCTTGTCGGCGAACCGGTGGATCTTGTCTTCGATCGATGGGCAGTAGCGCGGGCCCACACCTTCGATCACGCCCGAATACATGGGCGAGCGGTCGAGGTTCGAGGCAATGATCTCGTGGGTACGCGCGTTGGTATGGGTAATCCAGCAACTGACCTGGCGCGGGTGCATTTCGGCATTGCCCATGAACGACATCACCGGTATGGGCGTATCGCCTGGTTGCTCGGTCATGACCGAAAAATCCACCGAACGACCGTCGATACGTGGTGGCGTACCCGTTTTCAAGCGGCCCACGCGCAGTGGTAGCTCGCGCATACGGTGTGCCAGCGCGATCGAAGGCGGATCACCGGCACGACCACCTGAATGGTTTTGCAAGCCGATGTGGATCAGGCCGCCAAGGAAGGTACCGGTGGTCAGTACCACCGATTCGGCAAAGAAACGCAGACCCATCTGGGTCACCACGCCTTTGACCTGATCCTGCTCGACGATCAGGTCATCGCAGGACTGCTGGAATATCCACAGGTTTGGCTGGTTCTCCAGGATTTCACGAACCACCGCCTTGTAGATGGCGCGGTCGGCCTGGGCACGGGTTGCCCGTACAGCTGGACCTTTGCGGTTGTTCAGAACGCGGAACTGGATGCCGCTCTTGTCGGTGGCCAATGCCATGGCGCCACCAAGGGCATCGATCTCTTTGACCAGATGGCTTTTGCCGATACCGCCGATAGCGGGGTTGCAGCTCATGTGACCGAGGGTTTCCACGTTATGGGTCAACAGCAGGGTTTTCACACCCATGCGTGCTGACGCAAGCGCAGCCTCGGTACCGGCATGGCCGCCGCCGATGACGATCACTTCAAAACGGGAAGGGAAATCCACCACGCACCTCGTGCCTGTTTTTGCGAATAGAGAAGGTAAGCCGACAAGTATAGGGACTTACCCCCCCTTAAAGAAACCGTCTGAGCAAATTTTGACCAGTCTGTGGATGAGTGGCACACAACAGAAATCAAAAAAGAGAAATTTATAAAAGCTTTGTTTTTATGTTTATTCTTATGCACAGCCTTATCTGTGGATAAACCTTTGCAGGCGTTGAATTACGTCATGTACAGAGAAAATAAACCCTGTGGTTGGAGTGCCCTGAGGGGTATGGATAACGTGATTTAGCCTGTGGATTAAATGCCTGTTTACCCACAGGGGGTTTTGTCCTCAGAAAAAAAGCATGCTTATCAACGGAGCTGAAGGCGGGTTTTCCACAGGGCTCCTGAGCGCATTTCCAAGCTTGTGTATGAAAAATTGTGAGCCTGTACTGGCCTTCTCGCAGGTAAACCCGTTCCCACAGGAGGGCGGAACAAGCATGGCAAGCAGGAAACTTGTGGGTGCTGGCAGGCCGGCGATGGCGCCCGCACGGTAGATGCGTGAATTCCAGGCAAAAAAAAGCCGCTCCCGAAGAAGCGGCCATTGGCAGTGCCCGGCTGTGGATTATTTGCCAATACAGAAGCTGGAGAAGATCCGCCCCAGCAAATCATCCGAACTGAATGCCCCGGTGATCTCGCCCAACGCATGCTGGGCCTGACGCAGGTCTTCCGCCAACAGCTCTCCCGCGCCCGCCAGGGTCAGTTGTGCGCGGCCATGCTCCAAGTGCTCACTGGCCTGGCGCAACGCATCCAGGTGGCGCCTGCGGGCGCTGAAACCGCTCTCGGCAGTCTGTTCATAACCCATGCAGGCCTTCAGGTGGTCGCGTAGCAGCTGCAGGCCTGCGTCATTGCCCTTGGCGCTGAGGGTGATCGTGACGTGGCCATCATCGCTTTGTTCCAGCCCTACCCGCTCGCCACTCAGGTCTGCCTTGTTACGGATCAGCGTAACCTTCGCCGGGTCTGGCCGCTGGTCGAGAAACTCTGGCCACAGGGCAAACGGGTCGCTGGCTTCGGGCGCTGTGGAGTCGACCACCAGCAATACCCGGTCAGCCTCGCCAATGGCCTTCAGCGCCCGTTCCACACCAATCTTTTCCACATGGTCATCGGTGGCCCGCAACCCGGCGGTGTCCACCACATGCAGCGGCATGCCATCAATGTGGATATGTTCGCGCAAAATATCCCGTGTGGTGCCGGCAATGTCGGTGACGATCGCCGCTTCGCGCCCGGCCAGCTGGTTCAGCAGGCTGGATTTACCGGCATTGGGCCTGCCGGCGATAACCACCGTCATGCCGTCGCGCAGCAATGCACCCTGCCCGGCCTCGCGCCGGACGGTGGATAACTCTCGGCGTACGGTATCGAGCATCGAAAGCACGTGGCCGTCGGCGAGGAAGTCGATCTCTTCTTCAGGGAAGTCGATCGCTGCCTCGACGTAGATGCGCAATGCGATCAACGCCTCGGTCAAACCCTGCACACGCTTGGAGAACTCGCCCTGTAGCGAGCGCAGGGCGTTGCGGGCCGCCTGGCTGGAGCTCGCCTCGATCAGGTCGGCAATGGCTTCGGCCTGCGCCAGGTCGAGCTTGTCGTTGAGGAACGCGCGCTCGCTGAACTCACCTGGGCGGGCCAGCCGACAGCCAACTTGTACACAGCGCTGCAGCAGCATGTCCAGCACCACCGGGCCACCGTGGCCCTGCAGCTCAAGCACGTCCTCGCCGGTGAACGAATTGGGCCCGGGGAAGAACAATGCGATCCCTTCGTCCAGTACCAGCCCGTCCTCATCGCGGAAGGGGCCGTAATGGGCGTGGCGCGGGGTAAGCGTACGGCCGGTGATCAATTGCCCAGCCTTGGCGGCCAGGGGCCCGGACAACCTGACAATCCCCACCCCGCCGCGGCCCTGGGCGGTGGCGATGGCTGCGATGGTTTCACGCACAATGTTCATGCTCGAAAGCCTCTACGACAACAACGACAGATAGCAAAAACGCCCCACTAGGGGGCGTTTTTATTCACAGGCTAGCGTAGCAGCCCGTCAGGCAGCAGCTTTTTTCGTGGCTGCTTCGATGCGACGTGTGATGTACCACTGCTGCGAAATCGACAAGCAGTTGTTCACAACCCAGTACAGCACCAGACCCGCTGGGAACCACAGGAAGAAGAAGGTGAAGATGATCGGCATCATTTTCATCACCTTGGCCTGCATCGGATCCGGCGGCGTTGGGTTCAGGCGTTGCTGGATGAACATGGTGGCGCCCATGATGATCGGCAGGATGAAGAACGGATCCTTGATCGACAGGTCGGTAATCCACAGCATCCATGGCGCCTGGCGCATTTCAACGCTTTCCAGCAGCACCCAGTACAGGGCCAGGAACACCGGCATCTGCACCAGGATCGGCAGGCAGCCGCCCAACGGGTTGATCTTCTCTTTCTTGTACAGCTCCATCATCGCCTGGGACATCTTCTGGCGATCATCACCGAAGCGCTCTTTCAACGCGGCGAGTTTCGGTGCAACGGCACGCATGCGCGCCATGGAACGGTAGCTGGCAGCCGACAACGGGAAGAACAGGCCTTTGATCAGCATGGTCAGCACGATGATCGACCAGCCCCAGTTGCCCAGCAGGCTGTGGATATGTTGCAGCAGCCAGAAGATCGGCTGGGCGATGAACCACAGGAAGCCGTAGTCGACGGTCAGTTCCAGGCCTGGGGACAATTCCTTGAGCTTGGACTGGATCTTCGGACCGGCATACAGCATGGCGCTGGTTTCAACCTTGCCACCGGCAGGTACGTTCAGTGCCGGGCCGGTGTAGCCGATGATGTAGTTGCCTTGGCTGTCCTTGCGCGTCTGAACAACGTTGTTGTCCGACTTGGCCGGGATCCACGCGGTCACGAAGTAGTGCTGCAGCCAGGCTACCCAGCCACCAGACACATTTTCTTTCAAATTGCCCTTGTCCATGTCCTTCATCGAGACCTTTTTGTAAGGCTCGGAAGCTGTCCACAGGGCTGCACCCAGGTAGGTGGCGGTGCCGGTCGCAGTGCTCGAGGACGGATCGCCGCTGGCGTCACGCTTGAGCTGGGCAAACATGTTGCCGCTCCACGGCTGGCTGCTCTGGTTGTCGATCAGGTAGCTGACATTCAGGTCGTACTCACCGCGCTTGAAGCTGAAGCGCTTGATGTAGTTGACGCCGTTGTCGCTGAACTTAAGGTCGACCACCAGTTGCTGCTGGCCGTCAGCCAGTTGGTAGCTTTTCTGCTCGGCGGCATACAGTGGGCGGCCGCTGGCGCGGGCATCCGGGCCGTTGGCGCCGGTCAGGCCACTTTGTGCCAGGTAGACACGCTCACCACCATTGTCGAACAACTGGAACGGGATGTCCGGGTGGTCCTGGCGGCGGGGGTATTTCGGCAGGTTCAGCTGGACGATGTCACCACCAACCGGGTCGATAGCCAGCTCAAGGACGTCAGTCTTGACGCGGATCAGGTCCTTGCTGAGTGCGACCGGTGCCAGTTCGGCAGGGCTGGAGTCGGCGTTGGCGCTCGGTACATCGGCGCTGGCACCGTTGTTACCGGCCGGCACGCCATCGGGCAAGCCCGGCGCAACAGTGCTGGCAGCAGTATTCTGAGTCGGCAAGGCAGCTTGGCCGTAGTCATCGTTCCACTTCAGGACCATGACGTAGGACACGACTGCCAGCGCGGCGATCAGGATCGTGCGTTTAATATCCATGATTACTCGGCTATCGAAGAAGTTCGGGAGGAAGGAGCGGGTGGAACGGGGTCGAAACCGCCTGCATTCCACGGATGACAACGCCCCAGGCGACGAACAGCCAGCCACCCACCACGCCACAAGCCATGATTTTCGATGGCTTCGTAGGCGTAACAGGAGCAGCTGGGGAAGAAACGACAGTGGCTGGCCATCAGAGGACTAATGGCGTAACGGTAAAACTGGATCGGAACGAGCGCCAGTTTACGCATCTTGGCTGTCTACCCCTGCGCAATTGGCGGTGACTACTGGTGCTGGGCGGGAGCGCGCCAGGCGTTTCCAGAGTTTGCCAAAGTGTTGGTGCAATTCCGGGTTTTCTACTTCACCCAATCCCTTGCGCGCGACGATCACGATGTCCAGGCCGGCGAGTAACTGCTGGTTCAGACGAAAGGAATCGCGCATCAAGCGCTTGAGGCGATTGCGTTGAACGGCGAGTTTGACGCTTTTCTTGCCGATCACCAGGCCCAGCCGTGGGTGATCGAGGCCGTTCTCGCGAGCAAGGATCAGCAGGTTTTTCCCTGGAACCTTGCCGGTTGGGGAGTCGAAGACCGCTTTGAAATGCCGGGGTGTAAGCAGTCGCTTTTCCCGACTGAAGTCCTGACTCACCACCTGTGCCGAAAAATCAAATGGCCAGACGCTTACGGCCTTTGGCACGACGACGCGACAGAACAGCGCGGCCGTTCTTGGTAGCCATACGGGCACGGAAACCGTGAGTGCGCGCGCGCTTGATGGTGCTTGGTTGGAAAGTACGTTTCATGGCGTGTTACCTGGTTTGTCGACGACGGGCCGGGATGGCCCCCTTTTTACGAGACCGGCGATTCTAGAGAAAGCAAGCCCGTAGGTCAATTTCCAACCAGTCTTTCCCTATAGAGCATGTGATGGACGGCAACTGCTCGGCCATGACCCCAGGGTGCTTGATCGAAGGTACGCGCTGGGGACAACATGAAAAAAAAGAAGAGAGATATAAAAAGCTTTTCTGATAAACCTATAAAGCTTAGGTGGATAACTTTCTGTGGATAACCTACTTCAGGCCACGGTTAATGGGATGTACAGCGTTTCATAAGTATGTTCTGAACCCGTGCTGCGCTTGTTTCGTAGGTGGTCGCAACCTGTGGATTAAATCGTCTGTTATGCACAGGTGAATTATCCACAGGCTGAAACCCAGGGTTGTGCATAGCCCTCATGGCGGGTTATCCACAGAGCTTATCAACACCGCCTTCATGTCAATCTGGTCGATAAATGGCTGATTTGTCATGGTTACTCATGTGTCCACATGTGGATAACTGGACGCTCGACCGGTACAATGGCGGTTTGTTTTTGCCTCATCCGGCTTTCAAACTCAGGGGATATCCGTGTCAGTGGAACTTTGGCAGCAGTGCGTGGAGCTTCTGCGCGATGAACTGCCTGCCCAGCAATTCAACACCTGGATCCGTCCGCTACAGGTCGAAGCCGAAGGCGACGAGTTGCGCGTCTATGCGCCTAACCGTTTCGTTCTCGATTGGGTCAATGAAAAGTACCTGGGCCGCTTGCTCGAATTGTTGGGCGAGAACGGCAGCGGCATAGCACCTGCCCTTTCCTTATTAATAGGCAGCCGCCGCAGCTCGGCCCCGCGCGCCGCGCCCAACGCGCCGGTCAGTGCTGCGGTCGCCGCTTCACAGGCGCAGACCCAGGCCAAAAGCCAGACCCTCAAGGCTGCGCCTGCTGCGGCTACACTCGAACCTGCAGCAGTAACGGTTACCGAATCTGTGCCGATGGATGAAATGGCCGAGCCGTCTTCGCGCGACAGCTTCGATGCCATGGCTGAGCCGGCCGCTGCGCCAGCCACCAGTGGCAGGGCCGAACAGCGCACCGTACAGGTTGAAGGTGCGCTCAAGCACACCAGCTATCTGAACCGAACCTTCACCTTCGATACCTTTGTCGAGGGTAAGTCGAACCAGCTGGCGCGCGCAGCGGCCTGGCAGGTCGCAGACAACCCCAAGCATGGCTACAACCCGTTGTTCCTTTATGGCGGTGTGGGTCTGGGTAAAACCCACCTTATGCATGCTGTGGGTAACCACTTGCTGAAGAAGAACCCGAATGCCAAGGTTGTGTACCTGCATTCGGAGCGCTTCGTCGCAGACATGGTCAAGGCGCTGCAGCTCAATGCCATCAACGAATTCAAGCGTTTCTACCGTTCGGTAGATG
>NZ_BCBD01000164.1:0-12386 GCF_001320345.1 Pseudomonas sp. NBRC 111127
GCGAAAAAGCCAGCACAGGAAAACCCGGCCATAGAGCTTGGCCACATCGATCCCCTTTTGGCCAGTTGCGTCGTTCTCCGCCACTGGCCCACCGCTGAAAATGGCCCCACGCCAGTCCCCACCGGAGAACAACAATGCTGACGATCTATTCCGATGATCACCGCCTGCACCATGGCCGCTGCGAGCTGATCGACGGCAAGCTGATGCCGTGTTTCGAAATGCCCTCGCGCGCTGACCATGTGCTCGACCAGGTCAAAAAACGCAACCTCGGTGACATCCAGGGCCCTACCGACTTCGGCCGCGCGCCCTTGCTGCGCATCCACAGCGCCGACTACTTGGACTTTTTCGAAGGCGCCTGGGCGCGCTGGGCCGCGCTGGGCCAGGAAGGCGACCTGCTGCCGTTCACCTGGCCTGCACGCACCTTGCGCCAGGTAAAACCTACCGGCCTGCACGGCGAGTTGGGCTATTACAGCTTCGATGCCGGTGCACCGATCACCGCCGGCACCTGGCAGGCGGCCTACAGTGCCGCCCAGGTCGCCCTCACCGCCCAGGCAGCGATCCAGCAAGGCGCGCACAGCGCCTTTGCCCTGTGCCGCCCACCAGGGCACCACGCCGCCGGCGAAGTGATGGGTGGCTACTGCTACCTGAACAACGCCGCCATCGCCGCCCAGGCATTCCTCGACCAGGGTCGGCGCAAGGTTGCCATCCTCGATGTCGACTACCACCACGGCAATGGCACCCAGGACATCTTCTACCGCCGCAACGATGTGTTCTTCGCTTCGATCCACGGCGACCCGCAAGACGAATTCCCGTTCTTTCTCGGCTATGCCGACGAAACCGGCGAAGGCGCCGGCGAGGGTTGCAATATCAACTATCCGCTGCCCGCCGGCAGCGACTGGTCTGCCTGGAGCGCTGCCCTGGAAGAGGCTTGCCAGCGCATCGCCAGCTATGACGCCGACGTACTGGTGGTCTCCCTGGGTGTGGACACCTTCAAGGATGACCCGATCTCGCAATTCAAGCTGGACAGCCCCGACTACCTGGAAATGGGCAAGCGTATCGGCCAGCTTGGCAAGCCGACCCTGTTCGTGATGGAAGGCGGCTACGCTGTGGAAGAAATTGGTATCAACGCAGTCAATGTGCTGGAAGGTTTCCAGCGCGCCCAGCCAGGAGCCCGGTAATGGTCCGACTCAAGCGTCTGCTCGCCCCGTTCATCGCTGCCACCCTGTTCACCGGTGCCCTGCAGGCGCACGCCGAGCAGCGCACCCTGCGTGTGTATAACTGGTTCGACTACATCACCCCGCAGACCTTGACCGATTTCCAGAAGGACAGCGGCGTCAAGCTGATCTACGACATCTTCGACACCAACGAAGCGCTGGAGGCCAAGTTGCTCACCGGCAACTCCGGCTATGACGTGGTGGTGCCGTCCAACGTATTCCTCGCCAAGCAGATCGAGGCCGGGGTGTTCCAGCCGCTGGATCGCAGCAAGCTGCCGAACTGGCAACACCTGGACCCTGCGCTGATGAAGCTGATCGAGGCCAACGACCCAGGCAACAAGTTTGCCGTGCCCTACATGTATGGCACCGTGCTGATCGGCTTCAACCCGGCCAAGGTCAAGGCCGCGCTCGGCGATAACGCGCCGGTGGACAGCTGGGACCTGATCTTCAAGGAAGAGAACATCGCCAAGCTCAAGCAGTGCGGGGTAGCGCTGCTCGACTCGCCGTCGGAGATCCTGCCGCTGGCCCTGCAGTACCTCGGCCTGCCACCGAACAGCGACAACCCGGCCGACTACAAGAAGGCCGAAGCGCTGATGCTGAAGATTCGCCCGTACATCACCTACTTCCACTCCTCGAAGTACATGGCTGACATGGCCAATGGGGATATCTGCGTGGCGGTGGGTTACAGCGGCAGCTTCTCGCAGGCTGCCAACCGCGCCCGCGAAGCGAAAAATGGTGTGACGGTCGACATGCGCCTGCCGAAGGAAGGCGCGCCGATCTGGTTCGACATGCTGGCGATTCCGAAGAATGCCGCCAACCCGGCAGACGCCCATGCATTCATCAACTACCTGCTGCGGCCGGAGGTGATTGCGCCGATCAGCGATTTTGTCGGCTACCCGAACCCCAACAAGGATGCCACCGACAAGGTGAGCCCTGCGATTCGCAACAACCCCAACCTGTACCCGACGGCGGAGGCGATGGCCAAGCTTTACACGCTCAAGCCGTTGCAGCGCGAGGCCGAGCGGGCGCGAACCCGGGCCTGGACGCGGATCAAGTCGGGGACCTGACGCAGTTGGGGCTGCCTTGCAGCCCTTCGCGGGTGAACCCGCTCCTACAGGATATGCGCCGCACCTGAGACCACCCGGCCATACCTGTGGGGGCGGGTTTACCCGCGAAGAGGCAGGCAGCCTCAACCCTTGCGCCACGCCTTGCGCAATTTCATCAATGCCGCGGCAATCTCGCCCTCCGGGACCGCGGCAAACCCCAGCACCAGACCTGCACGCTTATCCACAGGCACTTCGCTGTCGGCCAGCCAGAAATTGCTCAATGCTGTCACTTCAACGCCAACCGCCTCTGCCTTGGCCACCAACGCCTGTTCACACGCAAAGTTATCCACAGACACCTTCACGTGCAGCCCAGCAGCCACTGCGGGCATGCTGCCCAGCCCGGCAATATCCACAGGCCAGCCGGCCTTGAGCACATTGCGCCGGTTCAACGCCGCTTTGCGCATGCGGCGAATGTGCCGCTGGAAATGCCCACGGGCCATGAACTCGGCCATCACGCACTGGGTGCTGACCTCCGAATGCCGTACTGCCAACGCCTTACCCTGGCTGAAGGCCTGTGCCAACTGCGCCGGCAACACCAGGTAACCCAAGCGCAGCGCCGGGAAGGCGATCTTGCCGAAGGTGCCCACGTACAACACCCGGCCGGCCCGGTCGAGTGCAGCCAGCGGGGCCAGGGGCGCGCCGCTGTAACGGTACTCGCCATCGTAGTCGTCCTCGATGATCCAGCCATCGCTGCGTTCTGCCCAGCCCAGCAACGCCAGGCGCCGGGCCAGGCTCATGGTTACCCCGGTCGGGTACTGATGGGCGGGCGTGACATAGGCCAACCGGCAACCCGGCAACTGGCCCAACCGTGCGCAATCCATACCCTCTTCATCCACCGGCACGCCGGCGACCTGAGCACCCGCCACTGAAAAAGCGTGCGCCGCCGCCCGGTAGCCCGGGTTTTCCACAGCCACCCGGTCGCCGGGCTGCAACAGCAACTGTGCACAAAGGCTTATGGCCTGCTGCGCGCCACTGGTGATCACTATTTGCTCAGCGGTACAGGTCAGCCCCCGCGAGCGGCGCAAGTAGGCAGCGATCAACTCGCGCAGTGCCGGTTCACCCGCCGGGTCGCCATAACCCAGCTGTGCAGGCGCAGGGTTACGCCAGAAACCCGCTTGCAGCTTGGCCCAAACGTCGAAGGGGAACAGATCGAAGGCAGGTATCCCCAAACGAAAAGCCCGCGGCGCGCCCTGTTTGGGGGGCGGCAGATGGTGATTTTTCAGGCGCTGCAAAGGCTCGCTACAGCTGTGCTGGCTGGATAAATCCTCAGTATTTTCCTGGCCGAATGTGGATAAACCTGTTGATAACCCCTGGTATAACCCTGTGGACAGTTGTGTGGATAGTTTCGGCAGCCGGGTTACGTAGGTGCCGTCACCGACTCGGCTTTCGATATAGCCCTCCGCGTACAACTGGTCATACGCGCGCACCACGCTGTTGCGCGACAGCCCCAGCACGGCTGCCAGATCGCGGGTGGCAGGCAGCCGTGTGCCGCTGCACAGCCGCCCATCCAGCACCCGCTCGCGTAGCGCCTGGTAAAGCTGCTGGCTCAACCCGCGGCGGCGATCGAGCGAAATCCCCGTCGGGTCGAAAGGCAGGATGAGGGGCTTTTCGTGCATGGCATTGGACCTATGAAAACAGGCAGTAATGGCTCTTACCCAGAACCATTAGCCTGCCTAGGATGGGACCATTCGACAAGGACTCAGACCATGTACAACAGTAAGCCACACCAGGAACACGACCTCGCCCGGCTGCAGCGGCACATGCTCGACACGCGTCTGGCCGTGCTGGTCAGCCATGGCGAGCAGGGCCTGCTGGCCACCCACTTGCCGGTGCTGCTCGACCCCGCAGAAGGCGAGTTCGGCACCGTGTACGCCCACTTGGCCAGGGCCAACCGCCAGTGGCAGGACTTGGCGCAGGGGGCCGAAGCGCTGCTGGTGTTTCCCGGGGCCGATGCCTATGTCAGCCCCGGTTACTACCCAAGCAAGGCCGATAACCCCAAAGTGGTGCCAACCTGGAATTACCTGGCCGTGCACGCCTATGGGGTAGCCGACGTGATCCACGACGCCGAGCCATTGCTGGCGATTGTCAGCCGGCTCACCGACCGCCATGAGCACGGCCGCAGTGAGCCGTGGCAGGTGAGCGATGCGCCCGCCGACTACATCGACGGCATGCTCCGCGCCATTGTTGGCATTCGCCTGCCGATCCAGCGGTTGCAAGGCGCGCGCAAGCTGAGCCAGAACCGCGCTGAGCAGGACATTGCCGGCGTGCGCGAAAGCCTGAGCGCCAGCCCCGATCACCTGGACAATCAACTTGCCGCGCACATGCGCCTTCTGTGAAGGAGTAGCCCAATGCCCAGCGTTACCCTGCGCCCTGTCACCGCTCAAGATCACGCCGCCTGGCATGCCTTGTGGCAGGCCTACCTGCACTTCTACGAAACCGAACTGGCCGATGACGTCAGCCTCAGTACCTGGCAGCGCCTGCTCGACCCCAACGAGCCAACCCATTCGGCCCTGGCCTGGGTAGATGGCACGGCCGTGGGCATGGTCAACTTCATCTACCACCGCTCCAACTGGAGCATCGAAAATGCCTGCTACCTGCAGGACCTTTACGTGCACAGCGCACAGCGGGGCCTGGGCATCGGCCGCCAACTGATCGAACATGTCTATGCTGCAGCCAAGGCCGACAACTGCAACAAGGTGCACTGGCTGACCCACGAAACCAACGCCACCGCCATCAGCCTGTACGAGCAGGTTGCCGAGCGCCCGGGCTTCATCCAATTCCGCAAAGGGTTGTAGGCCACATGACTGACGCACTGCACTGGAAACCCGCCGCATCACCCAAGGCCGAGCCCATCGACGGGCGCTTCATCCGCCTGGAAAAACTCGACCCGGTGCGCCACGGCGACGACCTTTGGGCTGCCCTGCAAGGCCCGGGCGCCGACCCGGTACTGTGGGACTACCTGCCCTACGGCCCGTTTACCGAACGCGCTGCCTTCGACCGCTGGCTGCAAGGTAACGCCGCCGGCCACGACCCGCTGTATTTCACCGTGATCGACCGCGCCAGCGGCAAGGCTCAGGGCATCCTCAGCCTGATGTCGATCGTGCCTGATCATGGCCGCATCGAGATCGGCCACATCGCCTTCGGCGCGCCCATGCAGCGCACACCCAGGAGTACCGAGGCCGTCTACCTGTTGGCCAAGCTGAGCTTCGAACTCGGGAACCGCCGCCTGGAATGGAAGTGCAATAACGCCAATGCCCGCTCCAAGCGTGCAGCGCAGCGGTTCGGGTTCGTCTTCGAAGGGGTGTTCCGCAAGCACCTGGTGGTGAAGGACCACAACCGTGATACGGCGTGGTACTCGATTACCGATGATGAGTGGCCGCAGGTGGCGGCTGGCTTCGAGCGGTGGTTGAGTGCCGAGAACCAGCGCCCGCAAGGGCAGGCACGAACGCTTGAGGCCTGCCGCAGGAACTGACCTGCACCACCGGTCACGGGCTCACGGGCCTATGATCGGTGCAGTGGCTTACCTGATCAGACTCGCGCGCCTGACAACCCCCATCTGCAAGCCAAATGGCTTGAACACGGCGTTCAACGAGTTCAGCGTGGGGTTACCACCGCCCTGCTCGATCTGGATCAGCGTACGCACGGAAATCTTGCACATGCGTGCAAACTGAGTCTGCTGCATCTTCGCCACCTCCACACGCAGCCGCCGCACGGCAGCACCCAGCTCAAGGCTGCCGTTGGCGATACCTTCGCGTACTCCGTCGATCAGTAGCCCACGGGCATCGATGGAAACCGTCATGCCAACCCCCATTCAACCATCCGGCGCTCAAGCCTGCCCAGCGCAATTGCCGGGTGATTCATCACCGCATCAGGCAGGCCCAGGGCGGACAAGATATCCGGCAATGCCAACAGGTGCCGGGCATCCCGCCGCAGACGCTCAAAAGCTTCGCCCGGGTCGACAAATTCGGCCAGTGCAGTACAGGCAGCCTGCCAGTCGATATCGCCAGCCCGCTCTATCGAGGCTGGCCACTTCGTCGTTCGCGTTATCCCTTCCTGATCCATCACCATCGGTGCAAGGTCGTAGATCGGTGCGAGGCGCACGGTGTCACGGGTACGGATGATCGCAGTGTTACGCCCGTGGTTATCGGCATTACCCAGGATCTTGTTGATCAGGTCGCGCCGCAGATAATCGGCAACCAGGTCAGGCAGCTGTCTCCCCTGCCCGGCCAGTTTCCACACCACGGCAAGCGCCTCAATCGCCTCCAGGTGCCCCATTCGGCTGCCAGGCTCGGTCACGCCACACAGGGAGTACATCGACTCCACGGCAAAGCGTTGCACACCCTGCGCGCAAACCTGCCGGTCGAAGCGTTCCAGCCACAGGCTGGGCTTGGAGCCTTCTTCCAGCGCCATGTATTCAGTGGCCACCGTTTCGATGCCAAGCTGCTGCAACGCCTTGTAGTAGAGATACTCGGCCCGCAGTATCTGCTGATCATCAGCCAGTGCCTGGTTCCTGGCGAACTTGATGAACCAGTGACGCCGGGCACGTTCATCCGCCAGCACCGCGTCGGGATACAACAGGCCGTTTTCTGCCTCGGTCATCAAAAGCTTTGGCGCCTCCCCACCGGCGCCTGTCGCGCCACCAATGGCCGCACCTCGCTCATAGGCGTATTCGAGAAACCGTTGATCGCGGGTGATCACATCCTGACGGGCAAACCCGATGGGGTCGGCATAATCCAGTAGCTCAGCCGACTCCTTGATGCGCAGGTTGCCGATTGGCGCCGGAGTGGACCGCCCCAGGAGAAACAGGTCATCCCCCATGCCTTCTGGTTTCTCACGGCCGATATGCCGGAGCAGGAAGCGCTTGGCGGCACCGGCGGGCGCGATGTCGTAAAGGAACGCGGGAGCATGCTGCAGACGATAAGAACCAAAATCCACCGGCAGCCTCGCGCTTGCCGCCTGGCAGAACAGGCTGTCGTATGCCTCCAGATGGGTTTTGACGTACTCGGAGGTATAGCCGAACTCGCAGGGGCTGGAGAGGCCCTTTTCAGGCTCGACAAAGGCGATGGCAACAGCATCATGCCACTGCGCCTGATCATGGAGTTGAAGCGTGAGTCTGTACATGGTTCACCTGCAATTTACCGCATGCGGACAACCGACTCGGTCGATGGATCTGCATCATAGTGCAGATTCCCTGATGTTTCAGTGTAAATTCTGCAATTTAATACAGATACGGCCCAAGATTCACGCTATTCCTGCATTAAAATTCATATTCAACCTCAAAAAAAGGGGAGCATCCGCTCCCCAGAGGTAAACCGCTTGTAGATGAGGGCCTGTATCAGCCCTCGATCTCGATCAGGATCTCGCCCGGTGTAACGCGATCGCCCTTGGCCACGTGGATGGCCACGACCTTGCCGGCGATGGCCGCCTGCACTTCGGTCTCCATCTTCATGGCTTCGGTGATCAGCACCGCCTGGCCTGCCTTGACCATGTCACCTTCCTTGACCAGCACATCGACGATGTTGCCGGGCATGGTGGTGCTGACGTGGCCTGGGGCACTGGCCTGCTTGCGCTTGCTGCTGCCGCCGCCGACAAACTCGTTGAGCGGCTCGAACACCACCTCTTCCGGCATGCCATCGATCGACAGGTAGAAGTGGCGTTTGCCTTCGGCCTTCACACCCACACCGGTGATGTCGACGCGGTAGGTTTCACCGTGCACATCGATGACGAACTCGGTCGGTACGCCTTCACCGCTTGGGGCGGCAGCCACACCGGCTTCCGGAATCGGCAGCAGGGCTTCCGGGGTCAGGGTGCCGGCTTCGCGCTCTTCGAGGAATTTGCGCCCGATATCCGGGAACATGGCGAAGGTCAGCACGTCTTCTTCGCACCGGGCCAAGGCACCGATATCACCACGCAGCTTGGTCATTTCCGGCTTGAGCAGATCGGCCGGGCGCACGTCGATCACCTCTTCGCTGCCGATGGCCTGGCGGCGCAACTGCTCGTTGACCACGCCCGGGGCCTTGCCGTAGCCGCCCTGCAGGTAGAGCTTCACCTCGTTGGTGATGGTCTTGTAACGCTCGCCGGCCAGCACGTTGAAGAACGCCTGGGTACCGACAATCTGCGAGGTCGGGGTGACCAGCGGCGGGAAGCCAAGGTCTTCGCGGACCCGCGGAATCTCGGCCAGCACTTCGTTCATGCGGTTGAGGGCGCCCTGCTCCTTGAGCTGGTTGGCCAGGTTGGAAATCATCCCGCCGGGAACCTGGTTGACCTGCACGCGAGTGTCCACCGCGGTGAATTCGCTTTCGAACTGGTGGTATTTCTTGCGCACCGCGTAGAAGTACAGGCCGATTTCCTGCAACAGTTCCAAGTCCAGGCCGGTGTCGAACTCACTGCCCTTGAGCGCAGCGACCATCGATTCGGTACCTGGGTGGCTGGTGCCCCAGGCGAAGCTGGAAATGGCGGTGTCGATGTGATCGGCGCCGTTTTCCACTGCCTTGAGCTGGCACATGGCAGCCAGGCCAGCCGTGTCGTGGGAGTGGATGAACACCGGCAGCGACTGCTCGGCCTTCAGGGCCTTGACCAGTTCACCGGTGGCGAACGGCGTCAGCAAGCCGGCCATGTCCTTGATCGCGATCGAGTCGCAACCCATGGCCTCCATCTGCTTGGCCTGGTTCACGAAGGCTTCGATGGTGTGCACCGGGCTGACGGTGTAGGCAATGGTGCCCTGGGCGTGCTTGCCAGCGGCCTTGACCGCTTCGATGGCCACGCGCAGGTTACGCACGTCGTTCATGGCGTCGAAAATACGGAATACATCGATGCCGTTGACCGCGGCCTTGGCAACGAAGGCCCTGACCACGTCGTCGCTGTAGTGGCGGTAGCCCAGCAGGTTCTGGCCGCGCAGGAGCATTTGCAGGCGGGTGTTGGGCAGCGCAGCGCGCAGCTTGCGCAGGCGCTCCCACGGGTCTTCCTTGAGGAAGCGCACGCAGGCGTCGAAGGTGGCACCGCCCCACACTTCCAGCGACCAGTAGCCGACCTTGTCGAGCTTTTCGCAGATCGGCAGCATGTCTTCGGTACGCATACGGGTGGCCAGCAAGGACTGGTGGGCGTCGCGCAGGATCGTGTCGGTTACGTGAATTTTCTTGGACATTGTTATCTCCTCGTAGCGGCAAGCTTGAAGCTACAAGCTGCAAGAAAAAGCTGATCTGCTTCTACTTGCAGCTTGCCGCTTACAGCTTGCTGCTGCATTCATAGGCCTGCGTGGGCGGCGATGGCAGCGGCGATGGCCAGGGCCAGCTCTTCGGGTTTGCGCTTGATCGAGTAGTTGGTCAGTTCAGGGTGGCTTTCGACGAAGCTGGTGTTGAACTGGCCGCTACGGAATTCCGGGTTACGCAAAATTTCCTGGTAGTACGCAGCGGTGGTCTTCACCCCTTGTACACGCATGTCATCCAGGGCCCGCAGGCCGCGGTCCATGGCTTCTTCCCAGGTCAGCGCCCAGACCACCAGTTTCAGGCACATGGAGTCGTAGAACGGTGGAATGGTGTAGCCGGTATAAATCGCCGTGTCGGTGCGCACGCCCGGGCCGCCAGGGGCGTAGTACCGGGTGATCTTGCCGAAGCTGGGCAGGAAGTTGTTCTTCGGGTCTTCGGCGTTGATACGGAACTGCAACGCGTAGCCGCGGTGGTGGATGTCTTCCTGCTTCACCGACAACGGCAAGCCTGAAGCAATGCGGATCTGTTCACGGACGATGTCGATGCCGGTGATTTCCTCGGTGATGGTGTGCTCCACCTGCACCCGGGTGTTCATTTCCATGAAGTACACCTCGCCATCGGCGAGCAGGAACTCCACGGTGCCGGCGTTTTCGTAGTCCACTGCCTTGGCTGCACGCACCGCCAGGTCGCCGATATAGGCGCGCTGCTCAGGGGTGAGCTGTGGGCTTGGGGCGATTTCGATGAGCTTCTGGTTGCGGCGCTGGATCGAGCAGTCGCGCTCGAACAGGTGCACCACATTGCCGAAGCTGTCACCGAGAATCTGCGCCTCGATGTGCTTGGGGTTGACGATGCACTTTTCCAGGAACACTTCGGCCGAGCCAAATGCCTTGGTTGCTTCGGAAATGACCCGCGGGAAGTTCTGCTCCAGTTCTTCACGGCTGTTGCAACGGCGGATACCGCGGCCACCGCCACCCGAAGTGGCCTTGAGCATGACCGGGTAACCGATGCGGTCACCTTCGCTCAGGGCTTCATGGATATCGGCAACGTTACCTTCGGTGCCCGGGGTTACCGGCACACCGGCGGCGATCATGGTACGGCGTGCTTCGGTCTTGTCGCCCATGCGGCGAATCACGTCGGCGGCCGGGCCAATGAACTTGATCCCGCGTTCGGCGCAAATTTCTGCCAGCTCGGCATTTTCCGACAGGAAGCCATAGCCCGGGTGCAGGGCATCGCAACCGGTTTCCACCGCCAGGTTCACCAGTTTGCGCGGGTTCAGGTACCCGGCCAGCGGCTCGGCACCAATGCTGTGCGCCTCGTCGGCACGCTTGACGTGCAGGGCGTGGCGGTCGGCGTCGGAATAGATCGCTACCGAGCGAATGCCCATCTCGGCGCATGCACGCACGATCCGAACTGCGATTTCACCTCGGTTGGCGATCAGGATTTTTTTTATCACTGGAGTCTTCCCAAAGCCGTAGGAACAGTCGAGCCGGTTCTACCGGTCGGCGCGTGACCAGACGTTGCTGGCCAGTCGCGTATTCACCCTAGCGCCATGGGTTGATAAACAAAAATCAATATTTGTTAGGGGCTGTATTAGCAAAAGCTTATAGTTGGGTAACAAGGTATTGCCGATGAGCCGACAACTATGCGTAAGTCCTTGATGCGTATGACTTTACGACAATTGCAGATCTTCAACGAAGTGTGTGATTTGCGTTCGTACAGCCGCGCTGCGGAAGAAATGGCGCTCACACAACCCGCCGTTAGTCTGCAGATCCGGCAGCTCGAAGAGCTGATAGGCCAGCCACTGTTCGAGTACGTTGGCAAGAAGCTCTACCTGACCGAAGCAGCCGAGGCCCTGCAGCGTGCCAGCCGGGATATCTTCGGCCGGCTGGAGAGCCTGGACATGCAGCTGTCGGACATGCAGGGCTCATTGCAAGGTCAGTTGAAGCTGGCGGTCGAGTCCAGTGCCAAGTACTTCGTTCCGCACTTGTTCGCGGCCTTCAAGCAACGTCACCCGGAGGTCAACCTGACCTTGACGGTGGTCAACCGTGCACAGGCCATTCGGCGGCTTTCCGACAACCGCGATGACCTGATCATCATGTCCATGGTGCCGCAGGACATGGGCCTGGAGTTTCTGCCCTTCCTCAACAACCCGATCGTGGCCGTGGCGCCGCCACAGCATCCGCTGTGCAAGCTGGAACAGCTGCGCCTGCAGGATCTGGAACCTCATACCCTGCTGGTCCGCGAGCAAGGCTCAGGGACGCGCAAGGCGTGCGAGGAGTATTTCAAGGACAAGCGTGTGCATTTCACCCAGACCCTGGAAGTGGCGTCGGCCGATGCCCAACGCGAATGCGTGATCGCAGGTCTCGGGGTGGCGTTGCTGACCCGCCACGCGGTGAACCTGGAACTGGCCACCGGCGTGCTGACCGAACTGCCGGTGGAAGAGCTGCCCCTGTACCGCAGTTGGTGCGTGGTGCAGGCCAAGGCCAAGCGCCAGTCGCCGGTGGCCTTGGCGTTTCTGGCGTTCATCCGCGGCGAACGTGCGCTGATCAGCGGGCTTGTTGAACGTTTTTCGGGGAGGCTGCCGCAGACGCCTGCCACACCGTGAGCGCTTGCAGGTCTGGGTAGTCCGCCAGCTCGCGGAGCAATTGACGCTGGTCGCAATAGCTTTCGATCGCCCGCCGATATTCCATGCGGCGCTGATCCTTTTCCTGCTGCTTGCGAGCCTTGGCGTTGGGTTGGTACGTACCGTCGAAGTCACGAGCCATTGCCTGTCTCCCAGATAGGATGCGGGAGTTTCAGACTGGCCTGGCAGGTTTACGGTTTAGCGGTGAAATGGTGACAAAACAGTGAAATCTGCTTTG
>NZ_BCBD01000165.1:0-12123 GCF_001320345.1 Pseudomonas sp. NBRC 111127
GCGCCCAAATACTGTCGACATCACTGGTAGCCACAGTGAGGGGGAAACCTTCCAGTACCGTCATGGCCATGCCATGCAGGCGTAGGAAGTCTTCTCGAATGCTGCCGACCCCTCCGATTTCAGCAAGGCAGGCATCCAGCCGGTCGACCAAGTTGAGCAACTGAGCGGTGTCGTAGCTTGCACGCAGAGAGTCGAGTACCTTGGTATCGACGTCCCCATAAGGTGTCACGCGGAACGAAGCTGGCGGGATATGCATCAGTTCGTCACCTCAACGTTGCTGTCAGACATCTGTTTCGCACGCATTGATCCCGCAGCCTGCTGGAAAATGGAATCCTTGATCCAGGGTTCCGGTGGGCGTTTGAGTTTCAGGTTGAACTCCCCAAAACGTTTGACATTGCTGGTTAGGTAGGGGCTGAGAAACGATACGTCGTCGTCAGTGAACTGCCAGCCATCACGGGCGAGCTTCTGCAGGATGCGCATCATGTCCACGGTGTTCTGCAGGATCACCGACGAGGCCACCATGTCGTTGTAGCGCAGGCGTTTCTGTTGCTCGTCCGGATCGTTTTCGGCGATCACGTCACCGCCAAAGGACAGCCACTTAGAGAAGCCGTTGTAGGACTCGATCTTATTGGTGTTGGCGGTGACTTCCTGGCGCAACTCGCGGCTGCCGATCCAGTTGAGTAGGAAGATCGTCCGGATCACGCTGCCCAGCGCTTGCGCGGCATGATAGAGCTTGTTGCGCCGACTGTAGGAGCCAAGTTTGCGCAGCAGCATAGGTGAGGAAATCTTGCCGGCCTGGATTGACAACGCGACCTGCATCAGATCCTGCCAGTGGGTTTCGATCAGGTGCCAGTCGGCGGTGTCGGTGAACAGACGGTTGATGTGTTTATACGAAACGCCGCGATCTGGCCGGCACATCACCAGGTCGCGCCAGTTGCGGATACGCGGCATCAGATTGATGCCCAGCAGATGAGTGAAGGCGAACACCGTGGCCGACTGGCCCTGGGTGTCAGAGTACACCGTATCGGGTTCGACGCTGAGGTCGACCTTGAGCAACCCCTCAATCACATAGATTGCCTCCCAGATACCAGGCGGGATGAAGTGCTGGAACACCGCGATGTAGTTATTGGCCACGTGTCGGTACGCCACGGCCCCCATCTTGCGATAGCGGAAGTGGTAGCCGGCCAGCAGATTGTCGTCATAGAAGTCGAACTGCGTACCGTCCGCGGCCACCGCCTTGCCATCGCCCCAGAGCTTGGGCAGGTCAAGTTGCAGATAGAGTTCCACCAGCTCGCGGTTAGCCTTGTCTAACTTCTCAAGCGAGAGATGGCGGCGATTCGTATAGGACAGCATGTGCGGCGTGACATTACCGGCCAGATGCCGTGCGGCCTGGTTGGGGCCAAGGTTGCAGCCCATGGCGAAGATCGTCATCAGGTAGCGCTCGGCCGGTTCTTTGAGCTTTGGCTCGTTGCCGGACATCGGCCCGAAATGCCGAGTGAACTGAATCCAATGCTCAATGTTGGCCATGATGTCGAGCACGTGCCTGGCCGGCATGCGCTGCATAAGCGCCGTCTGTAGCGAGATGGCCGAAGGCGGGATGTCCCGCGCTATCACTCGGCGTAGCACCGGTTCGCCGGCTTCATTGATCGATACGTCACCTCGGCAAGAAGGGAATTTTTCATCCAGATGCTGCGCGGTTTCCTCCAGCTGAATCTTGAGGGAGGCGACAAACTCCTTCGCCGTGCCAGGCAGCCCCACCTTTTCGCAGTAGGCCGGTAGACGATGGAAACATTCTTCCCAGGGCAGCAACTGCTTACGGTAGTCGGCGAAAGATTCCGACCCCAGCACGCACATATCACCCGAGCGCAGCTCACTGGCCAGGTAAGAGAACACGCAGACTTCCAGATAGCGCCGGTTGGTAGGTGGCCCTTCACTGGCAGGACGACGCACGACCTTAACCCAGCGCTCCGACGCAAACGACAAGTCGACATGCTCGTCGATCCACTCGCGGTGTAGATTTTCGCTGTCCTGGATGAGCTGAAGCGCCTGGATAAGTGAGCGATCCTGAGTCGTGGGTTCCAGTTGAAGAAGGTGGCTCAGACGGAACAACAGCGAGCGATGGGACTTGAAGTGCTTCCAGATCAGCGGCAGGTAGTTGTTACCGCCCGTAGCCTGGACTTCGGCGCAAGTCTCGCGCAACCGATCCAGGTTGCCATCGGGAGAGAGGAATTCCCGGATCAGACTGCCAGCCTCCTGGTCATCCGGTTCCTGAACAAGAATCTGCACCACGCCATCCAGGGTGGCCGCCAGTTGCTCCAGCTTCTGGCGTTGCCGCGCCTGGATTTGCTCCAACTCCTCCTTGGCGCGTTTGTGGATCGTCGAAATCCGTCGGATGAACATCTCGGCCAGGTGATCCCGAGTTCGCACCCGCATCCGATAGATCAAGGCCAGCATCAGTGTGTAGCGTTTCGGCTGCGAGCAGTCCTTCAGCTCGGCGACGTCCGACGCGGCGGCTTGGGTGGCGAAGTGGCGGATCTTAGCATCGACGACCCCCTCAAGAATGGCATCCAGATCTCCGAAGCTCTCTAACCACGCCAGGTGGTCGATCAACACCTCCAGGTGCTTGCGGGAAGGCTTCTTGGGTGCCTGCTTGAGTGCGTTGAAGTCACTCTGCCGACGCCCGAAATCCGTGTCGAGCAGCTCCTTTAGCTTGTAGATCACCTCGATTGGCGCTCGGAGCACGATCAGGTTGAAGGTAACTTCCTGAGCACTCGCCAAAGCGGTTTCTGCGATGTTGTTGAGCGTCGAATAAGCCGGAAGCTCATAGCCACGCTGAATCAGCTCATCAAGCATGGCATTAATGAGATCGACTCGCTGCTCAAGCACTACAGCGCAGTCACGTGCGATTTCCTCAGTGATCGCTAGCCCGTCGCTGCTATAGAAGGGTGTAACCTGCAGGTACTGCCGAACCGCCGCTTGGTGTCGGTAAAGGGTGCGGGGGTTGCTGTAGCGCGGAGCTATTCGTGCGCCGTAGCGAAGGCATTGTCGGACATGACTGATGAGCTCCTGAGGAAGCTCCTCGAACGGAACAAAATAGTGTAGCTGCTGAAACACCTTTAGTTGGATTGCCAGCCCAATCGATAGCGCTGGACTCTTAGCGGTGTTATTGACCCATTCGATCTCTGAATCAGACAGGGAATAGCATCGATGCAGCTCCTTAGCTGGCAACTGACTGGGCAAGAGCGGGTAGGCTGTCCTTTCCACCGAAGCCATTGAGTTCATCCCCCAAGTAAGGCAAAACATCAGCATAGACGGCTAGTCAGGCGGGGGATGACCAGCAATCAAGAACTCAATAAATTTCCTTTTAGTTCAATATCTTGCAGAACGAATGTCCTAATTTTTGCCTTATCTCGGCATAACCCCTATAACGCCCCCAAGGCCGTCCAAGTTGTCCAGCCCTGCGTCAGTCTCATACTCCCCTCCCCCAGCTCGCGCAGGTGTATCCAGCATACGCGCTTTTACATACGTACGTACGTATGCTAGAATTTCATCCGAAGCTTGTCCTGCTTCCCCGGCGGCTACCGGGTTGAATTTTTCTAGGAGTGCTAAAGATGAATCCTGTGCAAATGGGTTTGAGTTTTGATGAGAGCGTCGCTGAAACGGCTTTCAGTGCAAGTGAGAGCTGGTCATCACCTGAATACACCCATGATGCTTACAAGATGTTGTTGGACACCGCCTTTAGCCGCTTGGACGAGGTCCCCGCCGAGGTCCGGCCGATGTTCCAGCAAGGAATCGAATCCTGTCTTCAAGCGTTGCTGCAGGAAAAGCGCTGTGGCACCGACACCGTTCAAGCAGGCTCATTTTCGTGGCGCTCAGCGTTGCCTGTTTCGATGGATCAATGGGCTGATTTGTCCTTTTTGGCGGACGCGGGTGGCTCAGTTGGATGCCGTTTTAAACAGCGCCGGGCACCGCGCTCACAGACCCTCGGAATCCATGTTCCTGGCGTAGGATCGGTAGTCATACAGGCTTGGCTGAAAAGCGCTGAACAACGTTGCTGGAGCGAGTTTGTTCCGTGGGAGTCGAGCTTTTTCCGCACCAGTTTTCGAGATGTGGTCCACCTTCACAAGCTCGATTCTCATCGGTGGGATAATGCAGTTTGTCCTGGAGCATTCGCTGAGGCCGGGGACAAGGTGCCGTCGGTCCCAACGGTCAAGGTCAATGGGCGACAATTTGTGATTATGGGCGCGTCATATTCCCGCGAATTTCGCGACAGTCATGGTTGGACGTTCGTTCGGCACTGTGACTGGCCGAAACAGACCTACACCTATTCGGAGCTATGCAGTTTGTGGGATGCAGGCATCCTGGAGCGAGGTGATTGCCGCGGCCTGTTGGCCAAAGTGAAGGGGGAGCTGTGTGTGATGGCCGAGATGGTGATGCTCTACGACGATAAAGTCCTTCCCTAAGTAGAGCGAAGCCCGGTCGGCGGCTACCGGATCCGGGCTTCTACCAGAAATGAACTCGTCTAGGAGCGTCTGGGTTCGCACATGATAACGACTGCAACCAGCTACCTCAACCGACCCTACTATGCAAGATGGGAACGTGGTGCACGTTTTTACGAGCTGCGGATCCTCGTGGACTTGATCGGTCACACAGTCGCGATGCGCAACTGGGGAATCGCCGGAGAGCCTGGTGTCGGTGAAATACGAACCATATTGGTCTCTGATGAGGCCTGTTCAAAACTGATACGTAGGGTCAGCCGCCTCCTGCACAAGCGGCGGTACGTACCTGTGTACAATGGCGGGATCGCGTAATGATCGAGATGAAGATAGCCGATATGGCAGCGGACGATGATAAGCCCCTCAAAAGAGGGCGAAAATCAAACGTAGCCCCCTACGTTCAGACCGACATGTTCCAGGCGAACATTGTCGAGTGGCCAGTGAAGGACGACCTGGCCAGCATGGAATTCCCGCTATTCAGCCTGTCGACCAAACCTGATACGAGCGTTCGTGAGTACAGCCAACCAGGCACGAACAAGCGAGTACGCATTATTCCGCCAGTGATCGGTGCTGCCACGGTATTCGATAAAGACCTGTTGCTGTTCCTCGGCTCGCAGATTATCGAGGCACGTAAAGCAGGAATGCCAATTTCCAAGCGGGTCAAGTTCGATACGTACGATTTTTTGACGGGTACATCTAGGGATCCGGGTGGAAACGCGTATTCCAACGTCTTGGACATGCTTCGAAGATTAAGAGGCACCCAGATCGAAACCAATATCGTAACTGGTGGTCAAGAGCAGACGAAGGGATTTGGCTGGATTGAAGACTACACCGTCACCAAGACTGCATCCAATGGCAAGGGCGTATTGGAATGCGAGGTCGTGCTGTCGGAATGGATCTACAACGCCTTTCTACATTTTGAAGTAATGAGCATTGACCGACGTTACTTTGGGTTGCGGATGCCTCTTGAGCGACGCCTGTATGAGCTCGCTCGTAAGCACCTGGGCAGCAAGATGATTTGGGCAGCTGATATCGCTGCGCTGCAGCAAAAATGCGGCTCAAAACAGAGCCTTACTCATTTCAGGGCGGATATTCGCAAAATCATTCAGCGAGACCTGCTACCGGATTACCACATGGGGCTGGATACCAGCGTGAAGCCCCATCGGATCGTGTTTTACACACGCGATGAGCAATCACTCCTCGAGGAGTTGGCTGCAAAAGGTGAAATGGAGTGGTTCGCTGCTCTTGAAAAGCGAGACATGGAGTGTTGAATGCCGGCACGATCGAGGCTTGAGCAATACGATCATTTGATGGGAGAGCGTACTGACCAGGCCATTGCCCTACTAGCAGACTGCAGCGCCGAAGCCGTGCGTCGGCGCAGGCTCAAGATCGGAAAGGTTCGATTTGCCCTGGCTGAGGCTTGTCCCCCTGCCCTTCTCAAGTATCAGCATCTCCTCGGTAAGCGCCCAGTGGCTGAAATCGCCAAGCTCGCAGGCGTGTCGGCCTACTTTGTCATAAAGCGCATCAAGCAGCT
Organism: Pseudomonas sp. NBRC 111127; assembly: GCF_001320345.1. Taxonomy (NCBI): domain Bacteria; kingdom Pseudomonadati; phylum Pseudomonadota; class Gammaproteobacteria; order Pseudomonadales; family Pseudomonadaceae; genus Pseudomonas; species Pseudomonas sp. NBRC 111127. The sequence goes on from NZ_BCBD01000165.1 coordinate 6,031, forward strand.
GGAAAAGCCCACCTTCAAGAGATCAGCGATCACCGACTTTGATCATCTCCAGGGGACTATGTCTGACCAGGCCATTGCCGATCTTGCAGGTTGCTCGAAAGAGTGCGCCCGCAAGCGTCGGCTGCGGCTCAATGTCTCAGCAAACCGCGACACCAGATAGAAAAATAGCCATGTCGTCGTATATCGCCGACATTGATAGTTGCATGCGTACGTACATACGTATAATGTGTGTAAGGAAACCCACCGTGTTGTGCCTGGCGGCTACCAGGCCCACCAATCAGCGTCTAGGAGCTATACCATGAAGCGCATTTCGTTATGGTCCGTTGATCGCGACGACACCCTCCATCTCGATGATGAAATCGGGAAGCTGGAAGAGGCCTATTCGGTAATGACCACCGCTAATCGTGCCCTTGTTGAAGGAGATGATCTGAGCCTTACGCGTTTAGGCTTCGACATCGATCACATCGCAGATCTGAAGAACCGCCATTCTGAAGGCAAGCCAGGCTTTCCTGCGTATGTCATGCGCAACCTCCAAGACACTATCCAACAGCTGTCAGGCTTGAAACGAGGAGCCAGCGACGGGCGCGGCGCGAGGCTTGTTGAGCCCCAGTGAAGATCTGTGCTGATGCGTACGCATCGTACGTGCGTACGTATCTATAACACAGCAAACGGTTTATTATTGTCACTACTTCAATCCATATGGAGGCCTGGTCATGGCTGGACGAAAAGACGCTGCGGCAGCACCTTCGCAAACCAAGCGGAGCCAAAAAACTATCACCATGCGTGACGACTACCACGAGCGTCTTCGCAAGCAGGCATTCGAACAAAACACTGCGATGTCATTCCTGATCGAGGAAGCCCTGGAAAAGTTCTGGGGTATCGAGCCAACTCAACCTAATAAGTGATACTCGAGCGGGTTCGTATGAACCCTGCTTAACCTTCGTCGCAACACGCCTCTTCAGCTTATCTCCCCTCCTCCCCCGCCCTCCTCCGATGCTTTCAGCCCTGCTCGCTGCAGGCCTGCGCTGCCATGGGCGGCCGGTCTGTTGCTACTAGCAACGTCACGGCTCCGAATTCAGGTTTAAAGGCAAAAACCTAGGAATAACCTGAATCCACGGGTTTACAATAGAAATTCAGGTTCTATACTAGATTCATCAGCAAAACGGAGAAGTGCTATGAACTCAAATGTAGAAATGGTCGATGATGTCGCAACCTATGTGGATTTCAACGAGCTCTTTTTCACGCCGCGTTTCGCCGCGGATTGCTTCGGCCTCACGACTCGGCGCCTGAAGGACATTGAAGAAGCAAACAATATTGAAATTCGGCGGGTACCGCGTGGGACGGTAACCTCCAGGGTTTACACACCTTCGGACCTTTTCGATTTGGCAGCGCTTCGTCGTGAACTTGGCCACTTCAAGGGCTTGGCGCGTCAGGTGGTCATGTCTACATACATTTCGAAAGGCGGCACTAATAAAACCACCACTGCAGTCGGTCAGGCGATAGCCTGCTCCCTTGCGGGCTTGCGGGTTCTATTGGTCGACAATGATCCGCAGGGGGATACCTCGAGCATGCTGGGCTATGACCCAGACGCTACTCCAGAAGATCTGAAGGAGTTGGGCATCCCCGCTGACCGAATCGTTGATGGCCATCTTGGCCACCTAATCAGCCCAATGCTTCGTATGCGATCGTTTCAACCTAAAACTCTCGATGAAGTCATTAAAAAACCGTTTGGTGAAAATGGTCCTCATTTAATCCCCGCCGACGCCTCTTTGGAGGACCTCGGGGTAGCCCTAGACGCAGCCAACAATTCGGATATGTGGTACACCAAGTGGGTTGAAGATGGCAGTGCAGGACTGATTCCAGGCTGCAACCTCTCGCAGTACGACGTAATAATCTTCGACAACGCACCCGCAGGTTCCCGCCTTACCAAGAACACGGTGGCTGCTAGTGATTTGCTCATGAGCCCGGTACGAATGGACAAGTTTTCATTCAAAGCGATCTTGCGACTGCATGAATGGTGCGCGGCTTTCGCCCGTGAATACAAATTTGCCCCAGAGTTGGTCGCGGTGCCTACGATGTTTTCTAAGGGCCGGCCTAGGATGTTGAACAATCTGTATCGGTTGAATCAGCTATTTCCGGGGCGCGTTACTGAGGAAAAGATCTACCACTCTGCAGATTACGTAAATTCCCTCGACGACGGTGTTCCCCTGATGTTTTGGAAAGGCGCAAACCGGGAAACAATCGAGAATGCTCGTGCTGTGCATGCAGAGGTCCTGGAGAAAATCCGCCGTGTTGCTGCGCAGCCCCTGGATTGAATGTTGTTAGTAGCAACAGGTTTTCACAGTGTTGCTAGTAGCAACACCCAGAAATTTGTTGCTACTAGCAACAGCCGAATGGATTGTTGCTAGTAGCAACACAGGAGGGACGTATGAAATCGACTGACTACCCAGGCAAGCCAAGCACAGCAATGGCATCGCTACGAAAGCCATCAGAAATGCCACCATCAACGGGCAGCCGTCGCAGCAGATCCGCCATGCTTGAGCAGGCCATGGGGTCTGCTCAGGATGCAGAAATTTCTCTGCCCGTGGCACCAGTACCGCGGGAAGGTCAATTTATACCAAAGGATGAATGGCTCGAAGAGGTATTGGTTGAACTGATTGATCCATCTCCGTATCAGCCACGGATGTTCTTCGACCAGGCAAAGCTAGAAGAGCTCGCCGGATCAATTGATTCTGTTGGCCTCGGTAAACCGATTTTGATCCGGCCTGTGGGTGAGCGCTATGAGCTTGTCGGCGGTGAATGCCGTTGGCGTGCTCATAAAATGCTAGGTCGCGAGACGATCAAGGCTTTTGTCAAACCCATGTCTGACGACATGGCAATGCTGTTGGCCATCACCGATAACATTCAAAATGACCTGACCGACTACGAAAAAGCTGTGAGCTATCAGCGATATATGCTGAAAGGTACTGACAAAAGTCAGCGTGCATTAGCTCGACGCCTTGGTGTCGATCATACGGTCGTGAACCGGTGCCTTGACCTGGTGCAGCTTCCTGACCAGATCAAAGAAATTCTGAACACGAAACCTGACCTGATCACTGCCAACTATGCGAAAAAGTTCGTAGAGCACTCGAAGGTTGATGTGAACATCGTGCATCGAGTAGTGATTCAAATGGCCGAAAAGGGAACTGGCCAGGAGGCCGCACTTCGGATCATTGGGCAGAAGCTCGCTGCTTGTAGCGGTCCTAAGGCCCAGGCGGCGGAGCCTCGGAAGTTGCAAGGGTTTGGATCTGTTCGCTTGAATGGTCGCAAGCTGGAATTCAAGATCGATAAGGAAGTGGACCCACAGAAAATCATGGACAAGCTCGCGGCTTTCCTCGATTCAATTGATGCCGCTGAATTTGCGACACCTGGTAAAGGAAAGTGAGCTTAGGTGAGCCCGCCCGAATTTGGGCCGGTTCAATCAGCGATTGGAGTGCAACGCATGGGAAGGCCTAGTGAACCACATCATGTCAGGTACGTATTAAGCCTGGCCAGGAAATGCCCCTTTCCTGAATGGCTCCTACTAGAGCTGCCAAATGGCGAGTGGGGGGCATTCTGGCAGGCGGGGCTGGATGGAACATGGGCGACCGCTGTGTGGGAGGGTGATTTCTCCGCGTGCTCGATGGTCCATGCCGACAGGCAAGTAGTGCTGAGCCATATGGAAAAGCACCAAACAAAGTGAGTTGAAACAGCCCTAGTCTGTTTGTTGTATGCGTACGTACGTATGTATATAATGTTCTTGTGTTAGACATCCTGCAGGGGTGGCGGCTACCGCCTCTGCGGGTCTACCCGTCTAGGAGCAAGAACATGAACGGTTTTACATCCATCCATACCGCACTAAGCCATGCCCCAGAGCATCAATGCTCAGTTCCAGATCTTCCATTGAGCCAAGTCGTCACACAATATGCCTCCATCGCCCAGCAGATGGATGAGGAGGGGGCTCATCGTCTTTTCGTAGCCCCATCAGCGACCGATGTTGTTCGACTCGGTGCCAAGGCTCGATCGCATGGCCTGTTATCCCTTCACGATGCAGCGAGCGTCATCACCAAGTGGAAAGACCAGGCCGCGGATCAAGCGAAGACAGGCGCTAACAGCGGAAAAGTTGTCCTGTCCTTGTTCGACAAAAGTGGTCAATGGTCGGATCCATGGGTTGAAGCCGGGTACCAGGTATATCGATTCGATATTCAAGACAACCCTGAACTAGGCGACGTCAGCAAATTCGACGTTGAATTTTTCAAGGAATTCTTCGGCGATTTCCAGGGGGCAGACGTGTACGCGATCATCGCCGCCTGCCCATGCACCGACTTTGCGAACTCTGGTGCAAAGCACTTTGCAGCCAAGGACCTCGATGGCCGAACTGCGATCTCGATCGAACTGGTTCATCAAACGATTCGTCTGGTTGAGTACTACAGGCCTTCGATTTGGGCGGTTGAAAATCCAGTTGGTCGGATCGAGAAACTAGCGGGCCTGCCCCCATGGCGGCTCAGTTTCAACCCGTGCGATCTCGGCGATCCGTACACCAAAAAGACGCTGATTTGGGGCCGTTTCAACGCAGATTTGCCCGTCGCACCGGTCCTACCTACAGAAGGCTCAAAAATGCACACACAGTACGGCGGAAGCAGCCTGGCTACTAAGAACGCACGAAGCGTGACACCTGAGGGTTTTGCATACGCCTTCTTCTTGGCCAACAACGCTGCTGACAATCCAGTACTTGAAATCTGCGGAAAATATGACCGCATCGACCCTCGACTATTGGCACTTGCTGTTCAGAACGGGCTTGAGCTTCAAGACCTTTCGGCTCTGCTGGACGATGCCTACTACGACTGCGATGACCACGCAGTTACTCAGCTGCTAAATGATCGGCTAGGCGATGTCGCCTATTCGGTAGCGGAGTCAACTGGGCAGCTGGCAATGGTGATTTAGCCGATTCCGATTCCCGGGTGGCCAAGCCAGCTGGGGACAATTGTGTGTTGCTAGTAGCAACAGGCGGGTGTTGCTACTAGCAACATCCGAATTGAATCTGCCGCTTATCGTTAGCGGTTTTTTTTGGCCTGACGCAAAAGGGTAGGGTAGCCCACAGTTCAGACATGTGTGCTATATTCTGTATTCAGGCCATTATACGGAATTTGCCAAATGTCACTTGGAACCTTCAACCACGACGAATTGCTCCAGGAAGTGAAGTTGATCCTGGATGGCTCACATCCAACTCATAAAGGCAAAGATGCCGCCGGCCGCTTCCTGCGTCGCGTTGGCAAAGACTTCAACTCGGGTGAGTTTTCCAAAGACCTCGACCAGCACCGGGACGATTACGCGAAGCGGTTCGGACTGGACACTGCCCAAATCGAATGGATCGCGCAACAGGTAAGGGCAGGGGCCGAAACCCCTGATCGTCCTCGCCGGCGTATGCGTTGAAAGGCACGTTGCGACCATTCCGATAAACCGTGAAGGAGGTGCATCGTGCTTCTACCTTTTGAGCTTGACCCCCAGATCATCCACCACATCATCTACAGCCAGGCCGGCTCCATCGGTAAGACAGTGATCGAGTTGATCATGAATTCGGTTGACGCCAAGGCCACCACGGTGAAACTCACCATGACCAAGGCTGGATTCGATTGCGTCGACGACGGCAGCGGTTTTGCCAGCCGTGATGATGTTGTCCGCTACTTCGGTCGATTCGGCACGCCGCACCAGGAAGGCGACGCGACTTACGGACGTTTTCGTTTAGGCCGCGGCCAGATCATGGCGCATGCCAGGACTGAATGGATATCTAACCGCTGGTCAATGCGAGTTGATACCCGTGTCATGGGCTACAGCTACGAGCTTGAGGATCTCCAAGAACCGCTCAACGGTTGCAGTATCACCGGCACCTGGTACGAAGCCCTCAACGACCTCGAGCTGATGTCAGCGGTGCAGGAAATTCGCGATTTGGTTCGTTACACGCCCATTAGCGTTGAGCTGAACGGGCGCGTCATTACGCGCAATCCGGCCAATGAAAAATGGGACTTTGAGGACGACTGGGCTTACTACCGAGCCAAAGAAGAAGGCCCCGTCTCA
>NZ_BCBD01000166.1:0-11879 GCF_001320345.1 Pseudomonas sp. NBRC 111127
GAAGGCCTTCTTGGTCACGAAGCGGGTTTGCGGCATCGGGCCGTCCTGGGCGTCGACCAGCAGCAGCACCGAGTCGACCATCGACATTACACGCTCGACCTCGCCACCGAAGTCGGCGTGGCCGGGGGTGTCGACGATGTTGATGTGGTAGCCGTTCCAGTTGATGGCGGTGTTCTTCGCCAGAATGGTAATACCGCGCTCTTTTTCCTGGTCGTTGGAGTCCATGACGCGCTCGTCGTTGAGCTCGTTACGCTCCAGGGTGCCGGACTGACGCAGGAGTTTGTCGACCAGGGTGGTTTTACCATGGTCAACGTGGGCGATGATGGCGATGTTACGCAGATTTTCGATCACAAGTGTATCTCGATCAGAGGATTCGGTTGCCGCCCAGTGTAGGCGGCGAATATGTACTGTTTAAGGCTCAGCGGGCCCGACGGTCGGGAGGGCGATGGCGGATACTGCCGCCATACAGCCCCGGCGTCTTATGTCGGACGATAAACACGCACATTGGCATGTCCCTCACTGAGCAGGTGGTGTGCGTGCAAACGGCTCATCACACCCTTGTCGCAATACAGCAAGTACTGGCGCGTGGGGTCCAGGTGCTTGAACTTGCTGTTGATGGCATAGAACGGCATGGCCTGCACCTCGATACCTTCCAGTACCAGAGGCTGATCTTCCTGGGCGTCGGGGTGACGAATGTCGATGACGATCTGGCCTGGCAGCGCCTCGGCCACTTCCTCGATTTCGATGTCCTTGCCCAATTCATCGATCACGTGGTCGATGGAAATGAACTTGGCGCGCTCCAGGGCGCGCTCCAGCACGGCCATGTCGAACTGCTTTTCTTCGTGCTCCATGCGGTGGCGCTTGGCATGGGTGGTCGGGTTCACCGAGATCACGCCACAGTATTCCGGCATGTGCTTGGCGAAGTCGGCGGTGCCGATTTCGGTGGCCTGGTCGATGATGTCCTGCTTGTGCGTGGCCAGCAGCGGGCGCAGCACCAGCTTGTCGGTGGCCGAGTCGATGATCGACAGGTTCGGCAAGGTCTGGCTCGATACCTGGGAAATCGCCTCGCCGGTCACCAATGCGTCGATCTGCAGGCGGTCGGCCATATGCGCGGCGCCGCGCAGCATCATGCGCTTGAGGGTCACGCCCATGTAGCTGTTGTCGACCTTGTTGAGGATTTCGCCAACCACTTCCTCGAACGGCACGCTGATGAACAGCACGCGCTGGCTGCTGCCGTACTTCTTCCACAGGTAGTGGGCCACTTCCATCACGCCCAGCTCGTGGGCACGGCCGCCAAGGTTGAAGAAGCAGAAATGGGTCATCAGGCCACGGCGCATCATCTGGTAGGCCGCCACGGTGGAGTCGAAGCCACCGGACATCAGCACCAGGGTCTGCTCCAGCGCACCGAGCGGGTAACCGCCAATGCCATTGTGCTGGTTGTGGATCACGTACAGGCGCTGGTTGCGGATTTCGATGCGCACCATCACCTCGGGGTTCTTCAGCGCGATGCCGGCAGCGCCGCATTGCTGGCGCAGCTGGCTGCCGACGTAACGGTCGACGTCCATCGAGGTGAAGTCATGGTGACCACCGCGCTTGCAGCGCACGGCGAAGTGCTTGCCGGCCAGCAGGTGGCCAAAATGGTGCTTGCACTTGGCGACGATATCGTCGAAGTCACCCAGCGGGTATTCCTCTACCTGCAGGAAATGGGTAATACCCGGGGTGCAGGTGAGGCGCTCGATCATCTCGCGCTGGACTTTCTCGTCTTCGACGCGGGTAACCACTTCGAGGTTGTCCCACACACCATCCACCGCAAGCTCAGGGTCGAGGTCCTTGAGCACGTTGCGGATATTTTTGCCGAGCTGGCGGATGAAGCGCTTGCGCACCGGCCGGCTCTTGATGGTGATTTCTGGGAAGACTTTGACGATGAGTTTCATTGGTTAACAGCGCGCGCAGGGCCTGCCGAAAATGAGGGGCGCGAATTATATCGGAAATTGCTCAGGATTTGACCAACTTTTGTACAGAAGGTCGGATTTATATTGCCTGTGCCGCCCTCATCGCCGGCAAGCCGGCGCCCACAGGTCATCTCCAGGCCTCACGTGTTGCGCTCTACCTGTGAGAGCTGGCTTGCCGACGATGAGGCCCTCAAAGCAAGCACACCACCCAACCTGCGCACCATATCGGTGCGCCAATACCAAAATCCGCATCCAAAGAGTGCACTTTCCCAGCGCAAGCCCCCGCAAAATGCCCGCAAACGCCCCCTTTTATCCCGCCCTCGCCATTTTCGGGCACTGGCATGCAATTTGCTCCCTTGTGAGGCAGGTAAGCTTGGCCGACTATCCGCGCCCGGCAACACCCTTTTTCCAGGGCAGCGGCCCACCGCGCTCTAGACCATCCGGAGGACAACATGTCGAAGTCGGTTCAACTCATCAAAGATCATGACGTCAAGTGGATTGATCTGCGTTTCACGGACACCAAAGGTACTCAGCACCACGTGACCATGCCGGCGCGCGATGCGCTGGACGAAGACTTCTTCGAAGTCGGCAAGATGTTCGACGGTTCCTCCATCGCTGGCTGGAAAGGCATCGAAGCTTCCGACATGATCCTGATGCCGGTTGACGAAACCGCCGTTCTGGACCCGTTCACCGAAGAACCAACCCTGATCATCACCTGCGACATCGTCGACCCGTCGAGCATGCAGGGCTACGACCGCGACCCACGTGCCATCGCCAAGCGTGCCGAAGAGTACCTGAAGAGCACCGGCATCGGTGACACTGTCTTCGCCGGCCCGGAGCCAGAGTTCTTCATCTTCGACGAAGTCAAGTTCCAGTCGGACATCTCCGGCTCGATGTTCAAGATCTTCTCCGAGCAAGGCTCGTGGATGACCGGCGCTGACGTGGAAGGCGGCAACAAAGGCCACCGCCCAGGCGTGAAAGGCGGCTACTTCCCGGTTCCGCCGTTCGACCACGACCACGAAATCCGTACTGCCATGTGCAACGCACTGGAAGAAATGGGCCAGACCGTCGAAGTTCACCACCACGAAGTGGCAACTGCCGGCCAGAACGAAATCGGTGTCAAGTTCAACACCCTGGTGAAGAAGGCTGACGAAGTCCAGGCGCTGAAGTACGTTGTGCACAACGTTGCCGACGCCTACGGCCGTACCGCTACCTTCATGCCGAAGCCACTGTACGGCGACAACGGTTCGGGCATGCACGTGCACATGTCGATCTGGAAAGACGGCAAGAACACCTTCTCCGGCGAAGGCTATGCCGGCCTGTCCGACACCGCCCTGTACTTCATCGGCGGTATCATCAAGCACGGTAAGGCCCTGAACGGCTTCACCAACCCGTCGACCAACTCGTACAAGCGTCTGGTTCCAGGTTTCGAAGCCCCGGTGATGCTGGCCTACTCGGCGCGCAACCGTTCCGCTTCGATCCGTATTCCTTACGTTGGCAGCCCTAAAGCCCGCCGTATCGAAGCCCGCTTCCCGGACCCATCGGCCAACCCGTACCTGGCCTTCGCAGCGCTGCTGATGGCTGGCCTGGACGGTATCCAGAACAAGATCCACCCAGGCGACGCGGCCGACAAGAACCTGTACGACCTGCCGCCAGAAGAAGCCAAGAACATCCCGCAAGTGTGCGGCAGCCTGAAAGAAGCTCTGGAAGAGCTGGATAAAGGCCGTGCGTTCCTGACCAAGGGCGGCGTGTTCTCCGACGACTTCATCGACGCCTTCATCGAGCTCAAGAGCGAAGAAGAAATCAAGGTCCGCACCTTCGTGCACCCGCTGGAATACGAACTGTACTACAGCTGCTGATCTGATCGGCGCCCGGCGCCGGTGAGCTGATCAAACGGCCTCCCTCGGGAGGCCGTTTTCGTTTCTGCCGTCACTACTTTCGGAAGCGTCCTACCCCCGAGGATCAGCCAACACCGCCACACTCGGGCCTTCACCCTATGCTCTGGAGGTCTGTCATGCGTCATTTCCCCTTCGCCGCAGTGGCTGTATTGGCCCTGACCGGTTGCACTGCAGAAGCCCCGCCGGATACGGCGCTGTCCGCGCTGCTCGACAACATCGAACGGCGCCTGGCCCTGGCTGAAGCCGTGGCGCTGCACAAGTGGGACACTGGCCAGCCCGTGCAGGCAACGCTGCGCGAGCAACAGGTGCTGGCCAATGTCCGTGCCGCCGCACCTGGCCACGGCCTGGCACCACAACGCGCCGAGGCGTTTTTCGCCGACCAGATGGAAGCCAACAAGTTGCTGCAATACACCCTGCTGTCCGACTGGCACCGCGAGGGCGCGGCGCCGCACACGCAACGCCGCGACTTGCAGACAGCCATCCGCCCGCAACTGGATGATCTGCAGGGCACACTCCTGCAAAGGCTGGCAGCCTTCGACCGTGAGCCCGGGGCAGGCTGCAGCACACGGCTGGCCAAGGAACTGGCCGGCCGGTCCGCGCCCCAACCACTGCACCAGGCCTTGGTTCGCGCCACCGGTCAATTGTGCGATAAATCCTGAAAGCTCTATGCTCCTTATTGGTGCATTCTTGCGAGCGACGCCCTTGAATGCACCCCAAAAAAGGTCACAAGAAACGTTAAACCAGAACATTCTGGTGCGAATCTGCGCGATTTCGGGTGCTCATCGGACAATTCCGCTTCTTTTCGGAGCTTTGGTTTGTTTCTTGCATTTTATGCACTGAAACTGGAATCAGCGGATTCACTGCGCCCCGGGTTCTGGCTGCACCCTGCCAGACAAGCGCCAAAAGAGGTCAACGACGCCTTATGACCATCAGCGATGCACAGCACCGTCTGCTTCTGGACAACCTGACCACCGCCACGCTATTGCTCAACGGTGAGCTGCGCCTGGAATACATGAACCCAGCTGCAGAAATGTTGCTGGCGGTCAGTGGCCAGCGCAGTCACGGGCAGTTCATCAGCGAACTGTTCACTGAATCGACCGAGGCGCTCAGCTCGTTGCGCCAGGCGGTCGAGCAGGCGCACCCGTTTACCAAACGCGAAGCACAACTGACGTCCCTGACCGGGCAGACGATCACGGTCGACTACGCGGTAACGCCAATCCTGCACCAGGGCCAGACCCTGCTGCTGCTGGAGGTGCACCCGCGCGACCGGCTGCTGCGCATCACCAAGGAAGAGGCGCAACTGAGCAAACAGGAAACCACCAAGATGCTGGTGCGGGGCCTGGCTCACGAAATCAAGAACCCCCTCGGGGGCATCCGCGGCGCCGCCCAGCTGCTGGCCCGCGAGCTGCCCGAGGACGGCCTGCGCGACTACACCAATGTAATCATCGAAGAGGCCGACCGCCTGCGCAACCTGGTCGACCGCATGCTGGGCTCGAACAAGCTGCCCTCGCTGGCCATGACCAACATCCATGAAGTACTGGAGCGGGTCTGCAGCCTGGTCGAAGCCGAAAGCCAGGGTTGCATCACATTGGTGCGCGACTACGACCCAAGCCTGCCGGATGTCCTGATCGACCGCGAACAGATGATCCAGGCCGTGCTCAATATCGTGCGCAACGCCATGCAGGCGATCAGCTCGCAGAACGAACTGCGCCTGGGCCGCATCACCTTGCGCAGCCGCGCCTTGCGCCAGTTCACCATCGGCCACGTGCGCCATCGCCTGGTGGCCCGGGTGGAGATCATCGACAACGGCCCGGGCATCCCGCTGGAACTGCAAGACACCCTCTTCTATCCCATGGTCAGCGGTCGCCCGGACGGTACCGGGCTCGGCCTGGCCATTACCCAGAACATCATCAGCCAGCACCAGGGCCTGATCGAGTGTGAAAGCCACGCTGGCCATACCGCCTTCTCGATCTACCTGCCTCTGGAACAAGGAGCCACCGCCTCATGAGCCGAAGTGAAACCGTATGGATCGTCGACGATGATCGCTCCATCCGCTGGGTCCTGGAAAAAGCCCTGCAACAGGAAGGCATGACCACCCAGAGCTTCGACAGCGCAGACGGTGTCATGGGCCGCCTGGCCCGCCAGCAGCCGGACGTGATCATTTCCGACATCCGCATGCCGGGGGCCAGCGGCCTCGACCTGCTGGCGCAGATTCGCGAGCAGCACCCACGCCTGCCGGTCATCATCATGACCGCCCATTCCGACCTGGACAGCGCCGTGGCATCGTACCAAGGCGGTGCTTTCGAGTACCTGCCCAAGCCGTTCGACGTGGACGAGGCGGTTTCGCTGGTCAAGCGGGCCAACCAGCACGCCCAGGAGCAGCAAGGGCTGGACGTGCCACAAAGCCTGGCGCGCACGCCGGAGATCATCGGTGAAGCCCCGGCGATGCAGGAGGTGTTCCGCGCCATTGGCCGCCTCAGCCACTCCAACATCACCGTGCTGATCAATGGCGAGTCCGGTACCGGCAAAGAACTGGTAGCCCACGCCCTGCACCGCCACAGCCCGCGCGCGGCGGCACCGTTCATTGCCCTGAACATGGCCGCCATCCCCAAGGACCTGATGGAGTCCGAGCTGTTCGGCCACGAAAAAGGCGCTTTCACGGGCGCCGCCAACCTGCGCCGGGGCCGCTTCGAGCAGGCCGATGGCGGCACCCTGTTCCTCGACGAGATCGGCGACATGCCCGCCGAAACCCAGACCCGCCTGCTGCGGGTGCTGGCAGATGGCGAGTTCTACCGGGTCGGCGGCCACGTGCCGGTCAAGGTAGACGTGCGTATCATCGCCGCTACTCACCAGAACCTCGAGTCACTGGTGCAGGCTGGCAAGTTCCGCGAAGACTTGTTCCACCGCCTGAACGTGATTCGCATCCATATCCCGAGGTTGGCTGACCGGCGCGAAGACATCCCCGCACTCGCCCGCCATTTCCTTGCCCGTGCCGCTCAAGAGCTGGCGGTCGAGCCGAAGGTGCTCAAGCCGGAAACCGAGGAGTTCATCCGCAACCTGCCATGGCCGGGCAACGTGCGGCAGATGGAGAACACCTGCCGCTGGATCACCGTCATGGCCTCCAGCCGCGAGGTACTGATTGGTGACTTGCCGCCGGAGTTGCTGAACCTGCCCCAGGACGCTGCCCCCGTGACCAACTGGGAGCAGGCGCTGCGCCAGTGGGCTGACCAGGCATTGGCGCGTGGGCAATCCAACCTGCTGGACAGCGCGGTGCCAAGCTTTGAGCGGATCATGATCGAGACCGCCCTCAAGCACACCGCCGGCCGGCGCCGCGATGCGGCGCTGTTGCTGGGCTGGGGCCGCAACACCCTGACCCGCAAGATCAAGGAACTGGGGATGAATGTGGCGGGTGGCGATGACGAGGAAGGTGACGAGCACTGAGCGCTAGGTTAAACCTCGAGATCTTTGGGGCTGCTACGCAGCCCTTTCGCGACACAAGGCCGCTCCTACACGGACCATCTCTGCCTCCGGGCTGATGCGTTACCTGCAGGAGCAACTGTCTTTCCCAAAATTTGAAAAGCTTGCGCGATTCATTGTGGGAGCGGGCTTGCCCGCGAAGCAGACGACGCGGTGTCTGGCACCGGCTACGCCGGTGTTCGCGGGCAAGCCCGCTCCCACAAGAAACCGTGTGATCTTCGAGTCCTGCATTTTGGCTGATGATCTACATCCTCAGTCCTGAGCATCGCATTGAGTTCCACCAAGAAGACCCGCATGCAGGCCACGATAGCGACCTTGGCAAGTTTCCCGCGTGCGCGCAGCGCCTCATGACGGGCCTTGAGCGCTGGGTTGTCCTTCATCGCCACAAGGCATGACATATAAAGCGGCCCCAGCTGTTTCAGCCTTCCGATGCACCGTTCCTGTGCCCGCTGCACCTCGCCAAGGCACAAACCCCCTCAAAAACCGGCCGAATCCCCCTCAAAGCCCAGTATTTCCGGGTTTTGCAAAATTGGCACGCCCCCTGCAATAGCTAATACATACCCAGTTTCGGGGGCCCTGGTACAGGCAGGCCGGGTGAACCCCTCTTTTATTAGCAACACCGCCGTTTTTGGGGACCTCGGTACAGGCAGGCCGGGCCATCCCCCCTTTACACGCAGTACGCCGTAGCCCTTTTGGGGACCCTGGTACAGGCAGGCCGGGATATCCCCTCTTTTATTCCTGCAGGCTCACCTGCAGCCGCCAGCGCCCAGCGTCTTCTGCACCGGCCCATTGGCCGTGCAGGGGGCGCGCGGCCACCACCGTCAGCAACAACCCTTCCTGGCTGTTCTGCAGCCGCCAGCTTACCGGTTTGCCGTTCAGGCTCAATTGGCCCTGCCGGGCCGTGCCCTGGGCCTGGAACAGCACAGCCACCGTGCCGTGGACGTTCTCGGCATGCAGCTTGGGTTCTTCGTTGAACCACAGCGCCAGCCCATTCGACAACACCTCTACCTGCTGCAACTGGCGCTCTACAGGGGCGGTCAGGCGGCCGATCATCAGCCCCACCATTACCCCGACGATCGCCAGCGACAGCAGCATGCGCGGCAACGCCTTCGAACGCACATCCGGTTCGGGGGTAGAATGCCCGTCATCCTCTTGCTTGGAGCCGTGCATGTTTCACGTCATCCTTTTTCAACCAGAAATTCCGCCGAATACCGGCAATATCATTCGCCTGTGCGCCAACAGCGGCTGCCACCTGCACCTGATCGAACCCATCAGCTTCGAACTGGATGACAAGCGCCTGCGCCGCGCGGGGCTGGATTACCACGAGTATGCCACGCTCAAGCGCCACCAGAGCCTGGCCGAATGCCTGGAAAGCCTGGGCAACCCACGGCTGTTCGCCTTTACCACCAAAGGCTCGCACTCGTTCCACGAGGTCGCGTACCAGCCGGGTGACGCGTTCCTGTTCGGGCCGGAGAGCCGCGGGCTGCCGGCAGAAGTCCTCGACAGCCTGCCCGCCGAGCAACGCCTGCGCCTGCCCATGCGCCCAGGCTGCCGCAGCCTGAACCTGTCCAACACGGTGGCGGTGACGGTGTATGAGGCCTGGCGGCAGAACGGGTTTGCCGGGAGCTGATGTGTAAGCCTGCACTGGCCCTATCGCCGGCAAGCCGGTTCCCACAGGGACCACGTGCGGCTTCCCACACAGCCAACAAAAAAGCGCCCCTAGAGGCGCTTTTCCGATACCGGCAGCAGTTACTGAACGGTTGGCGCTTCGCCGGCTTCCTGCATGCGCTGCATTTCTTGCGCGTACAGGGCGTCGAAGTTGACCGGCGACAGCATCAGCGCCGGGAACGAACCACGGGTCACCAGGCTGTCCAGGGTCTCGCGGGCATACGGGAACAGGATGTTCGGGCAGAACGCACCCAGCGTGTGGCTCATCGAAGCAGCATCGAGGTTGGCGATGAGGAAGATACCCGCCTGCTGCACTTCAGCGATGAACGCGACTTCGTCGCCGTTCTTCACGGTGACCGACAGGGTCAGCACCACCTCATGGAAGTCGCCTTCCAGGGCCTTTTGCTTGGTGTTCAGGTCCAGGGCAACGCTTGGCTCCCAGGTCTGACGGAAGATCTGCGGGCTTTTCGGGGCCTCGAACGACAGGTCACGCACATAGATGCGCTGCAGGGAGAACTGAGGGCTGTTGTCTTCAGCAGCAGCGCCGTTGGTCTGTTGGTCAGTCATGGCAGATCCTTATCCTAATGTTTTCGAATGCAGTGCAAATCAGGCCGCCAGCAACGCGTCGAGCTTGCCGGCGCGCTCCAGGGCATAGAGGTCATCGCATCCACCGACATGGGTGCTGCCGATCCAGATCTGCGGCACCGACGTGCGGCCGGCTTTCTGAGCCATCTCGGCGCGCAGTTGCGGTTTGCCGTCGACCTTGATTTCCTCGAATGCCACGCCCTTGCTCTCGAGCAGGTACTTGGCACGCATGCAGTAGGGGCAGTAGTCGCTGGAATAAACGATGACGGGCTTCATATCACTTCACCAGGGGCAGGTTATCGGCTTTCCAGCTGGAAACGCCACCGCTCAGTTTGGCGGCGTTGTAACCGGCCTTGAGCAGATCGCGGCAAATGCTGCCGGACTGCTGGCCCATCGCGTCGACGACGATCAGGGTCTTCTCTTTGTGCTTGTCCAGCTCGGCCATGCGGTTGGCCAGCTTGTCCTGCGGAATGTTCACCGCACCCACGATGTGACCGGCGGAGTACTCCTTGGCCGGGCGGATATCGATCACCAGCGCCTTGTCGGCATTGACCAGGGCAGTCAGCTGACCGTTGCTCAGGCTCTGCCCGCCACGGCGGATTTCATTGATGAGCAGCAGGGCCAGCAGAATGAAGAAGATCGCAACCAGGATGTAGTGATCTGTCGCGAATTGAATCAGGTGAGCAACCATCAGCGGTGTTCCAGGCGATTGAAAATGCCGGCCAGTATACACAGCCCCTTGGTACCACCAAAGCCCGACGGGCCGGCCACCAGACCAGCTTCATGTTGCCAGCGCACGCGCGCCGGTCGGGGGATGGGACGATTATTCGCCGCACGTGGCGTATTTGCCCTAAAATGCGTTTCTTTATCATCTTTGAACAACCGTGAGTTTGATTGATGACGAGTACGCCCAAACCCCTGGTCCTGATCATCCTGGATGGCTTCGGCCACAGCGAAAGCCCTGAATACAACGCCATCTATGCCGCTAACACGCCGGTCTACGACCGCCTGCGCGCCAGCCAGCCGCATGGCCTCATTTCCGGCTCGGGCATGGATGTCGGCCTGCCGGACGGGCAGATGGGCAACTCCGAAGTCGGTCACATGAACCTGGGCGCGGGCCGCGTCGTCTATCAGGACTTCACCCGGGTGACCAAGGCCATCCGCGACGGTGAGTTCTTCCAAAACCCGGTGCTCACCGGTGCGGTGGACAAGGCTGCCGGTGCCGGCAAGGCCGTGCACATCCTTGGCCTGCTGTCCGATGGCGGCGTGCACAGCCACCAGGACCACATCGTTGCCATGGCCGAACTGGCCGCGCAGCGCGGCGCGGAAAAAATCTATCTCCACGCCTTCCTCGATGGCCGTGACACCCCGCCACGTAGCGCGCAGTCGTCCATCGAGCTGCTCGACGCCACCTTCGCCAAGCTGGGCAAGGGCCGCATCGCCAGCCTCATCGGCCGCTACTACGCCATGGACCGCGACAACCGCTGGGACCGCGTCAGCGCCGCTTATAACCTGATCGTCGACAGCAGCGCCGAATACACCGCTGACACCGCCGTGGCAGGCCTGAAAGCGGCCTACGCCCGTGACGAGAGCGACGAGTTCGTCAAGGCCACGCGCATTGGCGCAGCAGTCAAGGTCGAAGACGGCGATGCCGTGATCTTCATGAACTTCCGCGCCGACCGCGCTCGCGAGTTGTCGCGCGCCTTCGTCGAGCCCGATTTCACCGAATTCGCCCGTGCACGCCTGCCAAAAATGGCGGCCTACATCGGCCTGACCCAGTATTCGGCGAAAATCCCGGCACCCGCTGCCTTTGCCCCGTCCAGCCTGAACAATGTACTGGGCGAGTACCTGGCAAAGCACGGCAAGACCCAACTGCGTATCGCCGAAACCGAAAAATACGCCCACGTCACCTTCTTCTTCTCCGGTGGCCGCGAAGAGCCATTCGAAGGCGAAGAGCGCATCCTGATCCCATCGCCGAAGGTCGCCACCTACGACCTGCAACCGGAAATGAGCGCACCGCAAGTGACCGACCGCATTGTCGAAGCCATCGAGCAACAGCGCTTCGACGTGATCGTGGTCAACTACGCCAACGGTGACATGGTCGGCCACACCGGCGTGTTCGAAGCGGCAGTCAAGGCTGTCGAAGCGCTGGACAACTGCGTTGGCCGCATTGTCGAGGCGCTGGACAAGGTCGGTGGCGAGGCGCTGATCACCGCCGACCACGGGAACGTCGAGCAGATGGAAGACGAGTCCACCGGCCAGGCCCACACCGCACACACCACCGAGCCGGTGCCGTTCA
>NZ_BCBD01000167.1:0-11760 GCF_001320345.1 Pseudomonas sp. NBRC 111127
TTTCGCTCGCTTGCGAGGATTTACCCATGTCCACCGCTTCCAGCCTTGCCCAGGTCCCGCCGGCCAGCGTGCCGCAGGTTCTGTACGAATTCACCGACTCACCGTTGCTGCAACGCCAGCAACAGCAGGAGTCCAACGCCCGCAGCTACCCACGGCGCATCCCGCTGGCGCTCAAGCGCGCCAGGGGTATCCACGTCGAAGACGTCGAAGGCCGACAGTTCATCGACTGCCTGGCGGGCGCCGGCACCTTGGCGCTGGGCCATAACCACCCGGTGGTGATCGAGGCGATCCAGCGTGTGCTGGCCGATGAGATCCCCTTGCACACACTCGACCTGACCACACCGGTCAAGGACCGCTTCGTTCAGGACCTGTACAGCATCCTGCCCGAGGCCCTGCGCCGCGAGGCCAAGGTGCAGTTCTGCGGCCCGACCGGGACCGACGCCGTGGAGGCGGCACTCAAGCTGGTGCGCAGCGCCACCGGGCGCAGCATCGTGTTGGCCTTCCAGGGTGCCTACCATGGCATGAGTCAGGGGGCCCTGAGCCTGATGGGCAGCCATGGTCCCAAGCAACCGCTGGGTGCCTTGTTGAGCAGCGGCGTGCAGTTCATGCCATACCCGTACGACTACCGCTGCCCGTTCGGCCTGGGCGGTGAGGCCGGGGTCAAGGCCAACCTGCATTACCTGCAAAACCTGCTGCTCGATCCGGAAAGCGGGGTGCCACTGCCGGCTGCAGTCATCCTGGAGGTGGTGCAGGGCGAGGGCGGGGTGATTCCGGCCGATATCGAATGGCTCAAGGGCGTGCGCCGGATCACCGAGCAGGCGGGTGTGGCCTTGATCGTCGATGAGATTCAGAGCGGCTTTGCCCGTACCGGGCGGATGTTCGCCTTCGAGCATGCCGGCATCGTGCCGGACGTGGTCACGCTGTCCAAGGCCATTGGCGGCAGCCTGCCGTTGGCGGTGGTGGTGTACCGCGACTGGCTGGACACGTGGAAACCGGGGGCGCACGCCGGCACCTTCCGCGGTAACCAGATGGCCATGGCGGCGGGTTCGGCGGTAATCGATTACCTGGTCGAGCATCGCCTGGCCGAGCATGCCGAGGCCATGGGGTTGCGGTTGCGTGGGCACCTGCAGCGCCTGCAGCGGGACTACCCGCAGTTGGGTGATATCCGTGGCCGTGGCTTGATGCTGGGTGTGGAGCTGGTCGACCCGCAAGGCCAGCCCGATGCGCTGGGCCACCCACCGGCTAACCGCGACCTGGCGCCGAAGGTGCAGCGCGAGTGCCTCAGGCGTGGGCTGATCTTGGAGCTGGGTGGGCGGCATGGCGCGGTGGTGCGCTTCCTGCCGCCGTTGATCATCAGCGGCGAGCAGATCGATGACGTTGCACAGCGTTTTGCCGAGGCGTTGAGCGCGGCAGTCTGAGCCTTTGCCGGGGCCGCAAAGTGCCCCGGCTATCTCACGTCAATCAAAGGTCCGCCCGGCCCGCCAATAGCCCATCAGGGTCAGGCACGCGCGTTGCAACCCGCGCTCCTTGATCAGATACCGGCGAATATCCATCACTGTCGCCGATTCCCCCGCGACCCATGCATGGAATGTGCTCCTGGCACTACTGGCCTGCTCCCACAGTATTCGTGTGTCGATATCCACCTCTTCCAGCTTTACCCGCGACGCGGCCTGCCCTTGAGGCAGGCTGGCCAGTTCGCGCACCGCATGCTGCATGGCCTGGCCATGCGCGCAGCCCAGCAGATCGCGCGGCAGCCAATGCAGTTCGGTGGCATCGCCATGGCGCAGATCCAGGCAGTCAGCTTGCAACGGCACCTCGATGAACGCCTGCACCGCAAGCTCGGGCTGGGTCCCTGCCAGTTGCTCAAGAATGCCGGCAATCGCCGGCAGTGCCGTTTCGTCACCTACCAGCAGTACGTTGCGCACGCCCTGGGGTGGCTTCCATTCATAACCGCCGGGGTCGCCGGCATAGTCCAGGTTGGGCGCAAGCATCTGCAGGCGGTCACCTACCTGGGCATGGGTGGCCCAAGCCGAAGCAGGGCCGTTGACGCCATGCAGCACGAAATCTACATCGACTTCCAGTGCTTCCCGACGCAGCGCGCGGATGGTGTAGGTCCGCATGGGTGGGCGTTGCGCGGGCGGCAAGGCGCTGTGCGCCGTTTTCCAGTGGGCATCGGCGGGAACTACAGGCAGCGAACCATCTGGGGCGGGAAAGAACAGCTTGACCCGTTGATCGGGGGCCATGGTGGCCATCCGCGCCACATCGGGAGCGGTGAACACCAGGCGTGCAAGTGATGGGGAAAGGGTGATGCGTTGCTTGAGCTGCAGATCGAACAGGCGGTAGGCGCTGGCAGCCGGGCTGGGGCTGCCGACCAGGCGGCGCAGGCCTTGCTGGAGTGCCTGGGTGATGCGGGAGGGGCTAGGCATGCGAAGGTCCTCTTGCAGGGCGGCTTTCTTGGTAAACGAGCCGCCGCAACGGCAAATTAACGCCTCGCTGTGGGCCGGTCGGCCACGCCCGGGGTTGCCCCGGGGTGTGTCTGCAGCTGCCGTGGGGGGCGCTATGGCGTTAATTTTTTTCAGGTTGCATCCGTTTCGTAGGGATAGCCGGGCCCCGCCCGATACCTCACTCGTACGGAAGCAATCTGATGAATGCAGAAAAGTCCCTGCTACTGGCCCGCCGTTTCATTGAACTGCCGCAGGACAAACGCGGCGTGTTCCTCGAGACCCTGGCCAGGGAGGGCATCGACTTTTCCCAGTTCCCCATTCCGGCCGGGGTCCAGGCGCCGGACCGCCAAGGGTTGTCCTATGCCCAGCAGCGCATGTGGGTACTTTGGCAGATGGACCCCCAGAGCGGCGCCTACAACCTGCCAGGCGCGGTGCGTCTGACCGGGCAACTGGATGAGTCCGCGCTGGAGCAAGCGTTCGCCAGCCTGCTGGCGCGTCACCAGAGCCTGACCACCGTATTCGAGGTCCAGCCTGACGACAGTCTGCTCCAGGTCTATCGCCCGGTGGGCGAGGCCTTGATCGAGCGGGTCGACCTGCGTCAGTGGGATGAGGCCGAGTGCGAAGCGCAGGTGCGTGCCGAAGCCGAGGCCGAGTCCTTGCGTCCATTCGACCTGGCGCAAGGGCCGCTGCTGCGGGTGCGTCTGTTGCGCCTGGCCGAGCAGGAACATGTACTGCTGTTGACCTTGCATCATATTGTTTCCGACGGTTGGTCGATGAACGTGCTGATCGACGAGTTCAGCCGCTGCTACGACGCCTTCGCCGCTGGCCATGCGCCGCAACTGCCGGATCTGCCGATCCAGTACGTCGACTATGCCCTGTGGCAGCGCCGCTGGCTGGAAGCCGGCGAACTGGCGCGGCAGTTGGCGTACTGGCAGGCGCAGTTGGGCGATGAGCAGCCCGTGCTCGAACTGCCCTTGGATAATGCCCGGCCGGCGACCCCGAGCTTCAGTGGCGAGCGCCGCTCGTTCGCGGTCGATGCGGCCTTGGCCGAGCGGCTGCGCGGCTTCGCCCGGCAGCATAACCTTACGCCGTTCATGGTCATGCTTGGCGCGTTCGGCTTGCTCCTGCAGCGCTACACCGGCCAGGCCGACCTGCGTATCGGCAGCCCGGTGGCCAACCGCAACCGCGCCGAAGTCGAAGGGCTGATCGGGTTGTTCGTCAACACCCAGGTGTTGCGTGTGCGGCCGGACGCGCACCTCGAGGTGCTGGCCTACCTGCAAGGCATCAAGCAGGTCGTACACGGTGCCCAGGCGCACCAGGACCTGCCGTTCGAACGCCTGGTCGAGGCGCTGAAGGTCGAGCGCAGCCTGAGCCATGCGCCGCTGTTCCAGGTGATGTACAACCACCAGCCGCAGGTCGCCGACCTGGCCACCGTGACCCTGGCCTCGGGGCTGCAACTGTCGCCCCTGGCATGGCGCAGCCGCACCACCCAGTTCGACCTGAGCCTGGACACCTACGAGCAGGGTGGCACCCTGCACGCCGCCTTCACCTATGCCAGCGACCTGTTCGAGGCCGCCACCATCGAACGCATGGCGACACACTGGCAGGCCCTGCTGCAAGCCCTGGTCAGCCAGCCCCACAGCGCGCTGTGGCAGTTGCCGATGCTCGATGACGCCAGCCGTCGCACAGTGCTGGAGGATTGGAACGCCACCGCTCGCGGTTATCCGCTCGAACGCGGCGTGCACCAGCTGTTCGAGGATCAGGTGCGCCGTGCGCCAGACGCCCCGGCGCTGGTCTGTGGTGATACCGCGCTCAGCTATGCGCAGCTCGATGCCCGCGCCAACCGCCTGGCTCACTTCCTCCGCGCGCAAGGCGCCGGAGCCGACAGCCTCGTGGGTATCAGCCTGCTGCGCAGCGTAGAAATGGTGGTCGGGCTGATGGCGATCCTCAAGGCCGGCGCGGCCTACGTGCCGCTGGATCCGGAATACCCCGAGGAGCGCCTGGCCTACATGATCGAGGACAGCGGCATTCGCCTGCTGCTGACCCATCAGGCGCTGCAGGGCAGCCTGCCGGTGCCCGCTGACGTGCAGTGCATCGCCCTGGACCAACTGACGCTGGACGACCAGCCCGCCAGCCCGCCCCAGGTGGCCACCGACCCACGGCAGTTGGCCTATGTCATCTATACCTCCGGCTCCACCGGCCGGCCGAAAGGCGCCGGCAACAGCCATGAAGCCCTGGCCAACCGCCTGCACTGGATGCAGGAAGCCTATGGTCTGTGTGCCGGTGACACGGTGCTGCAGAAGACCCCGTTCAGCTTCGACGTGTCGGTCTGGGAGTTCTTCTGGCCGCTGATGACGGGTGCCCGGCTGGCCGTGGCCGCACCAGGTGACCACCGGGACCCGGCGCGCCTGATCGAGACCATTCGTCGCCATCAGGTCAGCACGCTGCATTTCGTACCCTCGATGCTCCAGGCCTTCATCCACGAGTCTGGTGTCGAGACCTGCGACAGCCTGCGCCGCATCCTCTGCAGCGGCGAGGCATTGCCGGTGGACGCGCAGCTGCAGGTGTTCGGCAAGCTGCCGGCGGCGGCGCTGTACAACCTCTACGGCCCCACCGAGGCGGCCATCGACGTCACGCACTGGACCTGCATCGACGAAGGCCGCGACAGCGTGCCCATCGGCCAGCCCATCGCCAACATCCGTACCTATGTGCTCGATGCTGGCCTCGAGCCGGTGGCGCCGGGCGTTGCCGGCGAACTCTACCTGGGTGGCATTGGCCTGGCCCGTGGTTACCACCGGCGTCCGGGGTTGACCGCCGAGCGCTTCGTTGCCGACCCCTTCGTGGCCGGACAGCGCCTGTACCGTACCGGCGACCGGGTTCGCCAGCGTGTGGATGGCGTGATCGAGTACCTGGGGCGTTTCGATCATCAAGTGAAAATCCGTGGCCTGCGCATCGAGCTGGGCGAGATCGAGGCGCGCCTGGCCCAGCATGCCTGGGTGCGCGAGGCCGTGGTGTTGGCGCTGGACGGCAAGCAACTGGTGGCCTACCTGGTGCTCGACGAAATGCCAGACGGCTGGCAGCAAGGGCTCAAGGCCTGGCTGCTGCAGGCGCTGCCGGAATTCATGGTGCCCAGCCACTTGATGCCGCTGGAGCAGTTCCCGCTGACCCCCAACGGCAAGCTTGACCGCAAGGCCTTGCCGCAACCGGATGCCGCTTCGCGCAGCGCTTACGTGGCGCCGCAAACCGATGTACAGCGTACCCTGGCGCAAGTCTGGAGCGAGGTGCTGGGCGTGGCCGAGGTTGGCCTGGACGACAACTTCTTCGAGCTGGGCGGCGATTCGATCATCGCCATCCAGGTGGTTGGCCGCGCTCGTCGCCAGGGCCTGCAGTTCAGCCCGCGCGACCTGTTCCAGTTCCAGACCGTGCGCGGCCTGGCCGGCGCGGTCGGGCGCGAGCCATCGTTGGCGGTTGAGCAGGCGCCGGCCACCGGCGAGGTGGCGCTCAGCCCTGTGCAGCGGCAGTTTTTCGAACAGGCCATTGCGGTCCGCGAGCACTGGAACCAATCATTGCTGCTCGGTGCCCGGCAACCGTTGCAGGCCCAGGCGCTGGTCGCTGCCTTGGGCGATGTGGTCAACCACCATGACGCCCTGCGGCTGCGCTTCGAGCCCGCCGCCGAAGGCTGGCGGCAGCACTATGGCGCGCCGGTCGCGCAGGTCGAGCTGTGGCAGCGCCAGGCTGCGGATGCCCAGGCGCTGACGGCGCTCTGCGACGCTGCCCAGCGCAGCCTCGACCTGCGCAGTGGGCCGCTATTGCGCGCCATGCTGGTCGACTTGCCGCAAGGCGAGCAGCGCCTGCTGCTGGTTATTCACCACCTGGTGGTCGACGGCGTGTCCTGGCGTATCCTCCTGGAGGACCTGGAGCAGGCTTATGCCCAGCGCCTGGCCGGGCAGCCGCTGTCGCTGGCGCCGCGCACCAGCAGCTACCAAGCCTGGTCTGCGCAGCTGCACGAGCAGGTGCCGGCGTTCGTCGGGCAATTGCCCTACTGGCAAGCGCAACTCGGCGATGGCGCACTGCCGTGCGACAGGCCGGACGCGCCGGTAAGCAACCGTCATGGGGCCAAACTGGCGTCGCGCCTGTCCCGCGAGCGCACCCGGCAGTTGCTGCAGGTCGCGCCCGCAGCCTATCGCACCCAGGTCAACGACCTGCTGCTGACGGCCCTGGCACGTGTCATCTGCCAATGGAGCGGCAGCCAGGCGGCGTTGGTGCAGCTGGAGGGGCATGGCCGCGAAGAGCTGTTCGACGGCATCGACCTGACCCGCACCGTCGGCTGGTTCACCAGCCTCTATCCGCTGCGCCTGGCCCCGCGCGCCGGTCATGGCGACTCGATCAAGGCCATCAAGGAACAGCTGCGCGCGGTACCGGACAAAGGCATGGGTTACGGCGTGCTACGTTACCTGGGTGACGCCTCGGTGCGCGAGGCCCTGGCGACGCTTGACCCGCCGCGCATCACTTTCAACTATCTGGGCCAGTTCGACAGCCAGTTCGATGCCCAGGCCTTGCTGGCGCCGGCCACCGAGCGCGGCGGCGACGGCCAGGACCCCGACGCGCCGCTGGCCAACTGGCTGACCCTGGAAGGGCAGGTGTACAACGGCGAGCTGTCGCTGCAATGGGGCTTCAGCCTGGCGATGTTCGACACCGACACGGTCCAGGCATTGGCCACGGCCTACGACCAGGAACTGGAGGCGCTCATCGAGCACTGCCTGGGCGTGCCAGCCGGGCAACCGTCACCGTCGGACTTCCCGCTGGCGCGCATCACTCAGGCGCAACTGGATGCATTGCCGGTGCCCGGCCACAACATCGAAGACCTCTACCCACTGTCGCCCATGCAGCAGGGCATGTTCTTCCACTCGCTGTATGAAACCCAGGGCGGCGCTTACATCAACCAGTTGCGCCTCGATATCGGCGGCCTGGACCTGGAACGCTTCGGCGAGGCCTGGCAGGCGGCGCTGGCGCGTCACGATATCCTGCGCAGCAGCATCCACTGGCAGGGCCTGGACAGTGCCCACCAGATCGTCCAGCGACAGTTGCCACTGCCACTGCGCATCGTCGATGAACCTGCGGCAGACCTCGATGCACTGGCCCGGGCCGAGCACGAGGCGGGTTTCGACTTGGCCCGCGCACCCTTGTTCAGGCTGCTGCTGGTGCGTACCGGGGCCGACGACTGGCACCTGGTCTTCACCTGCCACCACATCCTCCTGGATGGCTGGAGCAATGCCCAGCTACTGGCCGAGGTGGTCCAGCACTACGCCGGCGAGCGCATGTCGGCGCCGGCCGGCCGTTTCCATGATTACCTGGCGTGGCTGCAACGCCAGGACGCCAGTGCCGGCGAGCGTTTCTGGAAAGCCCGTCTCGGCGCCTTGCAGGCGCCGACGCTGCTCGCCCAGGCCCTGCGTCGCCCCGCCGACGCGCAAGGCGAGGGTGAGTACCTGGCCCGCCTCGACGCCGCGCAGGCCGCCGAGCTGGAGCGTTTTGCCCGTCACCACAAGGTGACCTTGAACACGCTGTTCCAGGCGGCCTGGGGCCTGGTGCTACAGCGCCTGACCGGGCAAGCCTGCGTGGCCTTCGGCGCCACGGTGTCCGGGCGTTCGGCGCCACTGCCGGGCATCGACGGCCAGCTCGGGTTGTTCATCAATACCTTGCCGGTGCTGATCGATGTCGCGCCCGATCGTCAGGTGGCCGGTTACCTGGCCGACGTGCAGGACTTCAACCTGAGCCTGCGTGAATTCGAGCATGTGCCGCTGTATGCCATTCAAGGGTGGGCTGGCCAGCAGGGCGCGGCGCTGTTCGACAGCCTGCTGGTGTTCGAGAACTTCCCGGTGGCCGAGGCGCTGCGCCAGGGCGCGCCTGCCGGCCTGCGTTTCGGCGCGGTGAGCAATCACGAGCGCACCCACTACCCGCTGACCATCGGCATCGAGCTCGGCGATGGGGTCAGCCTGGCGTTCGGCTACGACCCTGCGCTGTTCGCTGCAGAGCAGGTGGCTCAGCTGTACGCCGGGCTCCGCCAGGTGCTGGCGCAGATGGTCGCCACCCCGGCCGCGCCGTCAGGCGCGCTGGGCCTGCTTGACGATAAGGGGCAGGCCGAGGTGCTTGGCTTCAGCCAAGGCCGCGCACTGGCGTTGCCGAGCCAGGAACTGGTTCACCAGCGTATTGCGGCACAGGCCGCGCGCCAGCCCCAGGCCTTGGCCTTGCAATGTGGCGAGCTGCGCCTGAGCTATGGTCAGCTCGATGGCCAGGCCAATCGCCTGGCGCATGCACTGATCGCCAAGGGCGTACGCCCCGGCCAGCGTGTCGGCCTGGCCTTGCGCCGTGGCCCGCAGCTGATCGTCAGCCTGCTTGCCGTGCTCAAGAGCGGCGCGACCTATGTGCCGCTGGACCCGCAGTATCCACATGAACGGCTGGCTTACATGATCGAGGACAGCCGCTTGGACCTGTTGTTGTGCGACGACGGCCTGCTGGTCGAGTTGGCGCTGCCGGCGGGGCTGCGTCGCCTGGAACTGGGGGTGTTGGGCGAGCAGGCCGCGCACTGTGGCGACCACGACCCGGATGTGCAGGTCGCCGCCGAGCAGCTCGCCTATGTCATCTACACCTCCGGTTCCACCGGCCGCCCGAAGGGGGTGGCGATCAGCCATGCGGCCCTGCGCGAGTTCAGCTACAGCGCCACCGGCTACTCCCGCCTTGAGCGCGACGACCGGGTGCTGCAGTTCGCCACTTTCAGTTTCGACGGCTTCGTCGAGCAATGCTATCCGCCGCTGTGCGTCGGCGCCGCGTTGATCATGCGTGGCGAGGACCTGTGGGACGCCGATCAGTTGGCGCGGTTGATTGTCGAGCAGGGCGTGACCCTGGCCGACCTGCCGGCCGCCTACTGGCACATGCTGGCCAAGACTTGCGCGGCGCGGCCGGGCCAGGGCCTGGGCAAGCTGCGTCAGGTGCACGTGGGCGGCGAGGCCATGTCGGTGGAAGGGCTGCGCCTGTGGCATGCGGCGGGGCTGGGCGGGCTCAGCCTGGTCAACACCTATGGCCCGACCGAGGCGACAGTGGTCTCCAGCGTGCATGACTGCCGCCTCGAAGATGCGCAGGACGCGTACGGCGTGCCCATCGGCCACGCCATCGCAGGCCGCTCGCTGTATGTGCTGGATTGTGCCGGCCAGCTGTTGCCCAGCGATGGCGTCGGCGAGCTGTGCATCGGTGCACCGAGCTGCCTGGCGCAGCAATACTTCGACCGCCCGGCGTTGACCGCCGAGCGTTTCCTGCCGGATCCCTTCGCCGAACAGCCTGGCGCACGCCTGTACCGCAGCGGCGACCTGGCGCGCTATACCCAGGCCGGGGTCCTGGAGTACGTAGGGCGTATCGATCATCAGGTGAAGATTCGCGGCATGCGCATCGAGATGGGCGAGATCGAGGCCTGCCTGCAAGGGTTGGCGTCGGTGCGCGAGGCGGCGGTGCTAGCCCTCGCCGGGCCGACCGGGCCGCAACTGGTGGCCTACCTGGTCGCTGCTCAGGCCACGCCGTCGGCTGACTGGCTACAGGGCGTACGGGCTGCCTTGGGGCAGGCGCTGCCTGACTACATGATCCCGGCCCACCTGCTGGTGCTGGAACGGCTGCCGTTGAACAACAACGGCAAGCTGAACCGCGCGGCTTTGCCGGCGCCGGACTTCAGTGCCGCCCAGCAGGTCTACGAAGCGCCGCGCACGCCGTTGCAAGCACAACTGGCGACGATCTGGGCGCAAGCCCTGCAGGTCGAGCGCGTCGGCCTTGCCGACAGTTTCTTCAGCCTCGGTGGCCACTCGTTGCTGGCGACCGAGGTCATCGCCCGCATTCGCCAAGGGCTCGGGCTCGAAGTGCCCCTGCGGCAGCTGTTCGAGCAGCCGACCCTGGGGGCCTTCGCCGACCGTTGCGCCGAACTGGGCCAGGGGGCGGCCGCGGCGATTGCGGTATTGCCGCGCACGCCTGCGATGGCCGTGTCCTATGCCCAGGAGCGCCAGTGGTTCCTCTGGCGGCTGGACCCACAGAGCGCCGCCTACAACGTTCCGGCGGCGTTGCGTGTGCGGGGGCCGCTCGAGTTGCCGGCGTTGCAGTCGGCATTCGACCAGGTCATCGCCCGGCACGAGCCATTGCGCACCACCTTCGATGACGCCACGGGGGAGCTGCGGCAGCATATTCATCCGCACCTGGCGCTGCCCATCGTGATCGAGCACCCAGGCGAGCTGGACGATGCGGCGCTGGCGGCCTGGGTCGATGCCCAGGTGCGGGCGCCGTTCGACCTGGTACGAGGGCCGTTGCTGCGGGTCAAGTTGCTGGCCATGGGCGAGCAGGATCATGTGCTGGTCATCGTCCAGCATCATATCGTTTCCGACGGCGCCTCACTGGAGGTGCTGGTCGAAGAGCTGCTGCACGGCTACCACGGCGAGCACTGTGCACCGTTGCCTGTGCAGTACGCCGACTACGCGGCCTGGCAGCGTCAGTGGCTAGACGGTGGCGAGCGTGCCCGCCAGCTCGATTACTGGCTGGCGCAACTGGGCGGCGAGCAGGTCGTGCTCGAGCTGCCGTTCGACCGGCCACGCCCGGCCCAACGGCGCTTGCGTGGTGCGCGCCTGGACTTCCCACTCGAGGCTGAACTGAGCCACGGCCTGCAACAGCTGGCCAAGACTCAGGATGCTTCCTTGTTCATGTTGCTGCTGGCAGCTTTCCAGGCCTTGCTGCACCGCTACAGCGGCCAGGCCGACATCCGCGTCGGCGTACCGGTGGCCAACCGCACCCGGGCTGAAACCGAGCGGCTGATCGGTTTCTTCGTCAATACCCAGGTGTTGCGTGCCGAAGTCGATGGCGGGCAGGGCTTTGACGTCCTGTTGCGCCAGACCCGGCAGGCGGCGCTGCAGGCCCAGGCCCACCAGGACCTGCCGTTCGAGCAACTGGTCGAGGCCCTGGCACCGGAACGCAACCTTAGCCACAGCCCCGTGTTCCAGGTGCTGTTCAACCACCAGCACGCTGCGCGCGCCGAGCGGAACTGGGGTGAACTGCGTGTCGAGCCGCTGCATTGGGACAGTGCCACGGCGCAGTTCGACCTGGTGCTGGATACCAGCGAGACCGCGCAGGGGCTGATGGTTTCCCTGGCATACGACACCGACCTGTTCGAGCGCTCGACCATCGAGCGGCTGTCCACCCACTTCATCAACCTGCTGCAAGCCATTGTCGAGCAACCGCACCAACCGGTGGCCGAACTGCCGTTGCTGGCGGCTGCCGAGCGCGAGCGCACCTT